>NZ_JBEXWB010000031.1:0-36797 GCF_040629645.1 Streptomyces sp. NPDC005899
GCCCGCCCCGCCCGGCACGCCGCCCGCTCGGCGGGGCGCGCCCCCCCGTGAGCACCCCCCCCCGCCCGAACTGGTGGTCCGCGATCTGCGGGCCCGTGGCGGGCGCACCCCGCACAGCCTGGACTTCGCGGCCGGTGACGTGGTGGTGGTGTCCGGACTGCCGGGCAGCGGCAAGTCGACACTGATCCGCCGCGCGGTCCGTGAACACGCCATCGACTCGCAGGACGCCCGGGACCGCTGGGCGGGCTCCCTGCCCGCGTCCCTCCCGTACGCCCTCTACCGCCCCCTGGTGCGCGGCGCGCACTACCTCGCCCTGCGGCGGGCCCTGCGCTCGGGCGCCTCCGTCGTCGTCCACGACTGCGGTACGCAGGCATGGGTGCGGCGGTGGCTGGCGCGCGTGGCCCGCGACCGGGGCCGCGCCCTGCACCTGGTGCTCCTCGACGTCACCCCGCGCGTGGCCCGCGAGGGCCAGCGGGACCGCGGGCGAGGAGTCTCCGGATACGCCTTCGCCCGTCACCGGCGGGCCGTCGGACGGCTCCTGCGCGACACGGAGAGCGGCCTCCCCCCGCCGGGGTGCGCCTCCGCGGTGCTGCTCGACAGGGAGGCGGCCGGGGCGGTCGAACGCATCTCCTTCACGGGCGCCCAGATGTACTGACCCGCGGCGGTTCGCAGACGCACAGACGGAGGGACCCGTTCCGGGTGTCCGCGATCCGGACGGTGTGCGCCCGGGCCCGCGGGCGCCCGCGCCTTCGCGCGCCGCACCCTCTAAGGTTTTCCGCGGCACCGCATGGCGAGAAGGGGACACAGACACCGTGGACATTCCGGCCCAGGACCAGGCGCACCGGCAGCACGGATGGCCGGCCAACGAGTTCGAGGAAGTCCTCGGCGCCTCGCTCGGCGTGCCCGAGGCCGGTGGCCGGCTGGTCGAGGTGCTCGGACGCAGCCAGGTCTGGGTGCCGCTGCCGAACGGCGGCGGGCCGGACAGCCCCGCTCTCGACCTGCCGACGATCGACCTCGACGGCGCCGCCTACGTACCCGTGTACAGCTCCGAGGCGCAGTTCATGGCCTGTGTCGGCCCCCACCTCTCCTTCACCGTCGCCCCGGCCCGGGAGTTCGCCCGGGGGCTGCCCCCGCAGCTCGGGATCGCCGTCAACCCCGGAGGGGCGGTCGGCGTGCCGCTTCCGCCGCCCGCCGTCGCCGAGCTCTGCCGGGTCGGGCGCAGCCCGCTCGACGGGCCGGCCGGGGGCGGCAGGGTCCGCCTGTTCGAGCCCGACTGGCAGCAGGACCCGGTCGACTTCCTCTCCGCGGTGGCCGCCGAGTTCCAGGGGGCCGGCGTGGTCAGTACCGCTCGCAGGGCGCTGGCCAGCATCGAGGGCGAGAGCCCGGTGCTCTTCGTGGGGGTCCAGTGCGCCACCTGGGACGTCGTGGGGCAGAGCGCCCCGATGGACGCGCTGGGCCGCGCACTGGGCCGCGTCCCGGTGCCCTGGCCGGTGAATCTGGTGCTGCTGGACGTGGCGCAGGATCCCGTGGGCGACTGGATGCTGGAGAAGGTGCGCCCCTTCTACCGGCGCGAGGGCTGCTGAGCCGGCGCCGCCGGTGCGTCAGGCCGGTGCGGGGAACGGCGCATAAGCTGGTTTGATGGCCGGGTCGCCCCGTGTGCCCGGGAGTGACACGACAGCACCGCGACAGAGCGGGACGGCGGATCGAAGAGGGGCGGGACCAGGGTGAGTGCGTCAGGCACCGCGGCGGCCGGGCAGGTCGAGCACATGCTGCGCCAGGTGGCCCCCGGGCGTATCGACGCGTACGAGGCGCTGTTGCAGGCCCTGTCCGACGGCCGGATCTGGATGCTGCTGTGGCACGGCACGGCGGGCTCGCCCGACGCCCAGTACGGCAACATGGAGGTCGACGGCCTGGGTTACGCCCCGTGCGTGACCTCCGCCCAGGAGCTCTCGGCGAGCGGCTGGAACCGGTCCCACGAGCTCGTCACCGGCCGCGACATCGCCCGCTCCCTCTTCCCCGACCGCTGGGGCATCTGGCTCAACCCGCACGCCCCCGGCGGGGGCCTCGGCATCCCGTGGCTGGACCTGCGGCGGATCGCCACCGGTCTCGACAGGATGCCCGCCGGGCCGCTGCGTCTGTCCGAACCCGCCCTGCAGATCCCGCAGTTCTACGCCCTGTTGTCGCAGAACGCCCACCGGACCCCGGCCGTCCGCTCGCTGCGTCGCGCTTGGGTGCAGCCCGCCCTCGGTGTTCCGTACCTGGCGATCGGGCTCGACCTCTACGACACCGGCCGGCCGGCCGTCGACTCGGTGCGCGAGATGATGCGGCAGTCGATCGGCGTCGTCCCGGACGGGCTGCCCGTCTCCACCGTCTCGATGTCCGACGAGTACGACCCCGTCGCCATGTGGCTCCGCGCCAACGCGCGCCCGTTCTACGACCGCGAGGCGCACGTTCCGGCGGGCCCGCCGCCCTCCGCGGCTCCGGGGTACGGCTACCCGCCCCGCGCGTACTGACGGGTCCTGACAGGCCGTCAACCGGGCACCGGCGGCGTCGGACTCCTGGTCAATCAGTCAGGGAATCACCGCTGTTGGGCGTCATGTCCCGGTATCGCGGATTAGCGACCGAGAGGTCCGCTCAACGGGACCCGCTGTCCGCATAACGGAAGACCGCTGCCCGCATCACGGTTGCGCAAACATTCCCCGTCAGGTCTGGCGGATGATCGCAAAGTGGTTGAAGACTCCACACAGCAGGTGGTCCATGCCCGGCTCACGCCCCTTTCAAACAGAGGCGGTTCGGCCGGCGCATCGCCACGTGCCTCATGTGTTTGTACGAGCCGCTACAGCGGCGGTCATGGGCCGGCCACCGTCGGCCGAGAGGGGTCTCCAGCGCAATGACGGCACCTATCGAGACCACCAGGGCGGATGTGGAGCCCGAAGCGGTGCTGGAAGGCGCCGGGCGCAAGCAGATCGAGGGCCGCTCCCTCGGCCGGATCGCCTGGACCCGCTTCAAGCGGGACAAGGCCGCGATGGCGGGCGGCATCGTTGTCATCCTGCTGATCCTCACCGCCCTGCTGTCCAAGCCCCTCCAGGCGCTCCTCGGTCTCGACCCCGACGCGTTCAACCAGAGCCTGGTCGACCCCATCATGCTGGCGCCCAAGGGCGACTTCGGCGGCATGAGCTGGGACCACCCGCTGGGCGTCGAGCCGCAGACCGGCCGCGACATCCTGGCGCGCATCCTCGAAGGCTCCTGGGTCTCCCTCGTGGTCGCCGTGGGATCCACCCTGCTGTCCGTCGTCATCGGCGTCGTGATGGGCGTGGTGGCCGGGTTCTACGGCGGCTGGGTGGACAGCTTCATCAGCCGGATGATGGACACCTTCCTGGCCTTCCCGCTGCTGCTCTTCGCGATCTCCATCTCCGCCTCCCTGCAGGGCGAAGCGTTCGGGATGGAAGGACTCACCCTGCGCATCGCGGTCCTGATCTTCGTGATCGGCTTCTTCAGCTGGCCCTACATCGGCCGCATCGTCCGCGCGCAGACGCTGTCGCTGCGCGAGCGGGAGTTCGTCGAGGCCGCCAGGTCGCTGGGCGCGCGCGGACCGTTCATCCTCTTCCGCGAACTGCTGCCGAACCTGATCGCGCCGATCCTCGTGTACGCGACGCTACTGATCCCCACGAACATCCTGTTCGAGGCATCCCTCAGCTTCCTCGGCGTCGGCATCGCGCCGCCGCAGGCCTCCTGGGGCGGCATGCTCACGCAGGCGGTCGACCTCTACGAGGTGGACCCGATGTTCATGGTCATCCCCGGCATGGCGATCTTCGTCACCGTGCTGGCCTTCAATCTGCTGGGGGACGGGCTGCGTGACGCACTCGACCCTCGTGGCAAGTAATCGCGGCTCTGCCGTACCGAACAAGCGAGGGGGCTTTCCTCAGCATGCAGAACAGAAAGACAGCAGCGGCCATCGCCGTGGCCGTAGCGGTGTCGCTCGGCGCGTCGGCCTGCAGTGGCAGTGACAGCGGCAAGAACGGCGGCAACGGCGCTGGGGGCAACGCCAAGGCTGACGCCGCTCTGACGAGCATCGTCAACACGACCGACAAGAAGGGGGGGACGGTCACCTACGAGCACTCCAGTGGCCCCGACTCCCTGGACCCGGGCAACACGTACTACGGCTGGGTGCAGAACTTCTCCCGCCTGTACGCCCGTGCCCTGGTGACCTTCAAGCCGGCCGCCGGCGACGAGGGCCTGGAGGTCGTCCCCGACCTGGCCACCGGCCTCGGCAAGGCCAGCGCGGACGCCAAGACCTGGACGTACACGCTCCGCAAGGGCGTGAAGTTCGAGGACGGCACCGAGATCACCTCGAAGGACGTCAAGTACGCCGTCGAGCGCTCCAACTTCGCGCCCGAGGCCCTGTCCAACGGGCCGAAGTACTTCAACGCCTACCTCGAGGGCGGCGACGCGTACAAGGGTCCGTACAAGGACAAGTCCCCCGAGGGCCTCAAGTCCATCGAGACCCCGGACGCCTACACGATCGTCTTCAAGCTGAACAAGCCGTTCGCGGACATGGACTACCTCGCCGCATTCTCGCAGACCGCTCCGGTCCCGCAGAAGGCCGACAAGGGTGCCGCCTACGTCCAGAAGATGGTCTCCTCGGGCCCCTACAAGTTCGAGTCGTACGACGAGAGCAAGGGCGCGACGCTCGTCCGCAACACGGAGTGGGACCCGAAGACGGACCCGATCCGCAAGGCCCTCCCGGACAAGATCGAGCTCAAGTTCAACATCAACCCCACCACGATCGACGACCACCTGCTCAACGACCAGATCACGGCCGGCATCGAGGGCACGGGTCTGCAGTCCAAGACGCAGCCCAAGGTCCTCGCGAAGTCCGCCGAGAAGGCCAAGACGGACAACCCGTACGCCGGCGTCCTGCAGTACATGGCGCTGAACGTCAACGTGAAGCCGTTCGACAACATCGAGTGCCGCAAGGCGGTCCAGTACGCCGTCGACAAGCAGAGCATGGTCGACGCCATCGGTGGCGCGGTCAAGGGCGACCCGGCCACCACGGTCATCCCGCCGACCGTCGCCGGGTACAAGAAGTTCGACCTGTACCCGACCGAGGGCAACAAGGGTGACGTCGCCAAGGCGAAGGAGCACCTGACCAAGTGCGGTCAGCCCAAGGGCTTCAAGACCACGCTGACGGCCCGGTCCGACCGTCCTGACGAGATCACCGCCGCGACGCAGCTCCAGGGCAGCCTGAAGAAGATCGGCATCACCGCCGAGATCAAGCAGTTCCCGGCGAACAAGTACTTCACCGACTTCGCGGGTGTTCCGGACTGGGTCCACAAGAACAACGCGGGCATGATGATGATGCAGTGGGGCGCCGACTGGCCGACCGGCTTCGGCTTCCTGGACCAGATCGTGAACGGCTCGGCCATCAAGCCGTCCGGTGGCACGAACCTCATGGAGCTCAACGACAAGGCGGTCAACGACCTCCTCGTCAAGGGCATCGGCACCGTCGACACCACGGCGCGCAACGCCACGTGGGGCGAGGTGGACCAGAAGGTCATGGAGAACGCCTCCGTCGTTCCGCTCGCCTACCGCAAGAGCCTGCTCTACCGCCCGGACTCCGCGGCGAACGTCACGGTCACCAACGCCTACCTCGGCATGTACGACTACGTACTGATGACCTCGACCAAGTAACACCTGTTCATCGACAGCATCCCTTGAAAGGCAGGTGAAGGCGCCGGGCCGGCGGGCGTACCCCGTCCGCCCGCCCGGCGCCGCACGGCTGTGGCTGCGTACATCATCCGACGCGTATTCGCCGCGGTGTTGCTGCTGCTGGTGGTCAGCGCAGTCACGTTCGCGATCTTCTTCCTCGTGCCCCGCCTCGGCGGGCAGACCCTCGACTCGATGGCCGCCCAGTACGTCGGGAAGAGCCCCGACCCGGACGTCATCGCCGCGGTCAAGAAGAACCTGGGGCTCGACCAGCCCCTGTACCTCCAGTACTGGCACTTCGTCAAGGGCATCGTCGTCGGCGCCGACTACCAGTTCGGCCCCGACCCGGTCACCTGCAACGCACCCTGCTTCGGTTACTCCTTCAAGACCCACACCGAGATCTGGCCGCAGCTCATCGACCGCATCCCGGTCACGCTGTCGCTGGCCGTCGGTGCCGCCGTCATCTGGGTCGTCTCCGGTGTCGCGATCGGCGTGGTGTCCGCCCTGAAGCGGGGCTCGCTCTTCGACCGGCTCTCCATGGGTGTCGCCCTCGCCGGCGTCTCGCTGCCGATGTTCTTCACCGGCCTCGCCGTGCTCGCCATCTTCGGCAACGGCGAGTACGTGCCGTTCGCCGACAGCCCGATCGAGTGGGCGGGCAGCCTGGTCCTGCCCTGGTGCACCCTCGCCCTGCTGTACTCCGCCCTCTACGCCCGGCTCACCCGCGCGGGGATGCTGGAGACGATGGGCGAGGACTACATCAGGACCGCACGTGCCAAGGGCCTGCGGGAACGCAAGGTCGTCGTCAAGCACGGCCTGCGCTCGGCGCTCACCCCGCTCGTCACCATCTTCGGCATGGACTTCGCGCTGCTGCTCGGCGGCGCGGTCATCACCGAGAACGTCTTCTCCTTCCAGGGCATGGGCGCGTTCGCCATCCAGGGCGTGACCACCGCCGACCTGCCCAAGGTGATGGGCGTGACGCTGGTCGCCGCCTTCTTCATCGTCATATGCAACCTGCTGGTGGACCTCGTGTACGCCGCGATCGACCCCCGGGTGAGGCTCTCATGAGCGAGGTAAGCAAGAAGGACTCTCCGGCGCCGGCGGCCGCACCGGGCACGGTTCCCGCCCCCCGGGACGCCTCGGCCGCGGACGGGAGGGAATTCCTCTCCGTCCGCAACCTCCAGGTCCACTTCGACACCGACGACGGCCTGGTCAAGTCCGTCGACGGCGTCAGCTTCGACCTGAAGGCCGGCCAGACCCTCGGTATAGTCGGCGAGTCGGGCTCCGGCAAGTCCGTGACCTCGTTGGGGATCATGGGCCTGCACACCTCCGAGCGGGCCCGCATCGCCGGTGAGATCTGGCTCGACGGCGAGGAGCTGATCGGCGCCGGCGCCGAGCGCGTACGGAAGCTGCGCGGCCAGAAGATGGCCATGATCTTCCAGGACCCGCTGTCGGCGCTGCACCCGTACTACAGCATCGGCGCGCAGATCGTCGAAGCGCACCGGGTCCACAACAAGGTCGACAAGAAGACCGCGAAGAAGCGCGCGATCGAGATGCTCGACCGGGTCGGCATCCCCGAACCGCACCGCCGCTACGACGACTACCCGCACCAGTTCTCGGGCGGCATGCGCCAGCGCGCGATGATCGCGATGGCCCTGGTCAACAACCCGCAGCTGCTCATCGCCGACGAGCCGACGACCGCCCTCGACGTCACCGTCCAGGCGCAGATCCTCGACCTGATCCGGGACCTGCAGAAGGAGTTCGGCTCCGCGGTCGTCATGATCACCCATGACCTCGGCGTCGTCGCCGAGATCGCGGACCACCTGCTCGTCATGTACGCGGGCCGCTGCATCGAGCGCGGCAGCGCTGAGAAGGTGTTCTACGAACCCCAGCACCCCTACACCTGGGGCCTGCTCGGCTCGATGCCGCGCATCGACCGGGAGCAGACCGAGCGGCTGATCCCCGTGAAGGGTTCGCCGCCCAGCCTCATCAACGTCCCGTCGGGCTGCGCGTTCCACCCGCGCTGCCCGTACGCCGACGTCCCCGCGGACAACGTCACCCGCACCGAACGTCCTCAGCTGCAGCTCGTCAGCGACGGGCACTACTCCGCGTGCCACATGTCGCGTGAGCAGCGGGACCGGATCTGGACCGAAGAGATTGCGCCGAAGCTGTGACTGATCTGAACAAGAAGACTCCCGCGTCCGGCGCGGACGGGTCGGACGGGTCCGGGTCCGAGCCCCTCCTCAAGGTCACCGGCCTGGCCAAGCACTTCCCGATCACCAAGGGCGTCCTCAAGCGCAAGGTCGGCGCCGTGCAGGCGGTCGACGGGCTCACCTTCGACGTGCGTCCCGGTGAGACCCTGGGCGTGGTCGGCGAGTCCGGGTGCGGCAAGTCGACCATGGGGCGGCTGGTGACCCGGCTGCTGGAACCGACCGGCGGCACGATCGAGTTCCAGGGCCGCGACATCACCCACCTGTCGGCCGGCCGGATGCGCCCGATGCGCCGTGACATCCAGATGATCTTCCAGGACCCCTACGGGTCGCTGAACCCCCGCCACACGGTCGGCGGGATCATCGGGACGCCCTTCCGGCTCCAGGGGGTCAAGCCCGACGGCGGGGTGAAGGCGGAGGTCCAGCGGCTGCTGGAGCTCGTGGGGCTCAACCCCGAGCACTACAACCGCTACCCGCACGAGTTCTCCGGTGGCCAGCGCCAGCGCATCGGCATCGCCCGGGCGCTCGCCCTGAACCCGAAGCTCGTCGTCGCCGACGAGCCGGTCTCCGCGCTGGACGTGTCGATCCAGGCCCAGGTGGTGAACCTGCTGGACGACCTCCAGGACGAGCTCGGGCTCACGTACATGATCATCGCGCACGACCTGTCGGTGATCCGCCACGTCTCGGACCGGATCGCGGTCATGTACCTCGGCAAGATCGTCGAGCTCGCGGACCGCAACTCGCTGTACGAGGCGCCGATGCACCCGTACACGACGGCGCTGATGTCCGCCGTGCCGGTGCCGGACCCGCGGCGGCGAGGCGCCAAGAGCGAGCGGATCCTGCTCAAGGGCGACGTCCCGTCGCCCATCTCGCCTCCCAGCGGCTGCCGGTTCCACACCCGGTGCTGGAAGGCGACGAAGGTCTGCGCGACGACGGAGCCGCCGCTGCTCCAGCTGAAGACCGGGCACCAGGTGGCGTGCCACCACCCGGAGAACGGCGAGGACCAGGTGCCGGGCGACGCTCCCCTCGTCGCGGACGTCATCACCGTGAGGTCGGCGGAGGCGCGGAAACCGGCGGAGCCGGTGGCGTCGGCGGAGTCGGTCGTGGCCGCCGGGCGGGTGGAGGCCGCGGTGTCGGCCGGGGCACCCGAGGCCGCCGTGGCGACCGGGGCCGGTAAGTCCGCGGGTCCGGTGGAGCCGGCCGAGGAGTCGGTGGCGCCAGAGTCCGCCACCACCGCTTCCGCCGCCTCCGCGGCGCCTTCCGCTTCCGCCGGGCCGGCTGGGACGGCTGGGTCTTCGGAGGTCGCCGAGTCCGCCGAGCCGCCGGTGGCCACCGAGTCACCGGAGGTCACCGAGCCGGTGGAGGCCACCGGGACCCCCGAGGCCGCCGAACCCGCTCGGCCGGTGGCCCCGGCGTCCGCCGAGGTGCCGGGGGAGGACCCCGCCGACGGCGGTGGGAAGGGCGCGGCCGCCCCGTCCGGGAAGGCGGGGGAGTCACCGGATAAGTAGTACCGGCACAATTGTCCGGTGCTCAACGAACTCTTCACCCCCTCCGTCCAGCATGCGCTCGACATCGTCGGGATCTTCGTCTTCGCGATCTCGGGCGCCCTGCTCGCCGTACGCAAGAACTTCGATGTCTTCGGCATCGCCGTTCTGGCCGAGGTGACAGCGCTGGGCGGAGGGATCTTCCGTGACGTGATCATCGGTGCCGTCCCGCCGGCCGCGTTCACGGACCTCGGCTACTTCGTGACACCGCTGCTCGCCGCGGGGCTGGTCTTCTTCCTCCACCCGCACGTCGAGCGGATCCAGGTGGGCGTCAACGTCTTCGACGCGGCCGGGCTGGGCCTCTTCTGCGTGTCCGGGACCGTCAAGGCGTACGAGTACGGGCTCGGCCTCACCCCGTCCGCCGCCCTGGGCCTGGCCACCGCGGTCGGAGGCGGGGTACTGCGCGACGTCCTGGCCAACGAGGTGCCCTCGCTGCTCCGGTGGGACCGCGACCTGTACGCCGTGCCCGCGATCGTCGGTGCGGTCATGGTGGTCCTGTGCATCCGCTTCGACGCCCTGGACGCCTACACCAGCGGCGCCGCCGCACTGACCGCCTTCGTCCTGCGACTGCTGGCCATGCGCTTCCACTGGCGCGCACCACGGGCCTACAACCGGCGCTCCGCCTCGGCCGAGGAACCCCCCGCCGTCATCTGACAGCCACAAAAGCTACCGCTCAGTAATACGATCGGTGTACGGTGCATGCCATGGCACAGGCAGCAACGCAGGCGCCGCGCGGAGCGCGGGCGACCATCGGCGACAGCGAGTTCGACCGCGACACCGCCGTCACACTCCGCGAGGAGGGCGTCTACGACGCAGAGCTCTCCGCGGGCTGGACGATCATCCACGCCGTCAACGGCGGGTACCTTCTGGCCATGCTCGGGCGGGCGCTCGGCGAGGCGCTCCCGCACTCCGACCCCTTCTCGGTCTCGGCGCACTACCTCACCGCCTCGGTGCCCGGCCCGGCGGTGATCCGCACCCAGGTCGTCCGCACGGGGCGCACCCTGTCCACCGGTGAGGCCTCGCTCTTCCAGTACGCGGACGACGGCACCGAGGTCGAGCGGATCCGGGTACTGGCCACCTACGGTGACCTCGACGGCCTGACCGGCGACGTCCGCACGACCGCCGAGCCGCCCGCCATCCCGCCGCTGGAGCAGTGCCTCGGCCCGGCCGACGGGCCGGCGCCGATCCCCGGCAGCTCCGCCATCACCGAGCGGCTCGACATCAAGCTCGACCCGGCGACGATCGGCTGGGCCGTCGGCGCACCGTCGGGGAAGGGGGAGATGCGCGGCTGGTTCGGTCTGGCGGACGGCCGCGACGCGGACCCGCTCTCCCTGCTGCTCACCGTGGACGCGCTGCCGCCGACCTCGTTCGAGCTGGGGCTGAAGGGCTGGACACCCACCATCGAACTGACCACCCACGTCCGCTGCCGTCCCGCCCCGGGCCCGCTGCGCGTCTCCATCACCACGCGCAACCTCGCCGGGGGCTTCCTGGAGGAGGACGCGGAGGTCTGGGACAGCGCCGACCGTCTCGTGGCCCAGTCCCGCCAGCTGGCCCGCGCGCCGCGCGGCTGACCGATCGGCCCCCGGGTCGTTCCGCCGGAGCCGCCCCACCCGAGGGGCGGCTCCGTTCCGCGTCCGGCCGGCGGCCGGTGCGCCCGCCGGTCCCGGGGGCCCGTCCGGCGCCTGGCGGGCGCCCCCACAGCCGGACGGGTGACGCCCGGCCCGCCCCGCCTGTCCGGTGGTGCGGGACGCCGCCTCACAGGGTGTCCAGCCAGTGGGCCCGGCCCACGGTCACCAGGCGCAGCCGGCGCCGGGCCACCCGGACGACCTCCCGTTCCCCCTCCGGCCCGGCGTCGAGCAGGGCGGACGCCGTGAGCACCATGTGGTCCACGTACAGCCCGCCCAGCATCAGGAGATCCGCCGGATCCCAGCCCGCCGACTCCGGTTCCGTGGCGAGGGCGGCCGCCACCTCCTCGGCGAACAGCCGGAGCTGGGCCGCTATGGCGTCCCGGACCGGACCGACGCCACCGTGCTGCTCACGGGCGATGAAGCGGAAGTGGGCGGGCTGGGCGGCCACGTGGCGGCTGATCAGCTCCACGCTGCGGTCCAGCCGCTCCTCGCTGTCGCCCGTGTCGGCGAGGATCGCACCGATCATGCCGTGCAGGCTGCCCAGCGTCTGTTCGACGAGGGCCACCCCCAGCGCCGCCGTGCCGTCGAAGTGGCGGTAGAAGGCCGTCGGGGCCACGCCGACCGCCCGGGTCACCTCGCGCAGGCCGAGGCTGCTCAGACTCTGGTGCTCCAGCAGCCGCAGTGCGGCGTCGAGGAGTGCCTGACGTGTTTTCAGCTTCTGGGCCTGGCGGATGCCGACGGTGTGACTCATGCCATTCAGTAAACAACCGTTCTCCGAGTCTCGGAAGGGGTAGAAGGTCTAGTATCGAAGTCAGTGAACAGTCGTACTCTCAATCTCGGGAAGGAAGGCCGCACATGTTCGTCCTCGTCGCCGCTCTGCTCCTGCTGGGGGTCGTTCTCGGTGCGGTGGCCCACCTGCCGCTGCCCCTGACGCTCGTCGCGGCAGCCCTGATCGGTCTCTGGCTGGCTGCCTTCGGCGTCCGCGAGCGCCTCGCCCGCCGCATCCGCTGAGAGCCCGCCCCCGTCCGCCGAGAGAAGGAGCTCGCACCATGTCCCTCACCACTGCCCGCACCGACCGCCACCCGCGCACCGGATCCCTCGTCCGGACCGGCGGACCGGCCACCCGGACCGGCGGACCGGCCACCCGGACCGGCGGACCGGCCACCCGGACCGGCGGACCGGCCACCCGGACCGGCGGACCGGCGGCCCGGGCCCGGAAGTCCGGTACCCGTGAGGCCGACGGCCTGGCCGTCGCCTCCTTCGTGCTGGGACTCCTCGGGCTCCTGGTGATGAACATCCTGCTCGGGCCGGCCGCCGTGGTCATGGCGCTCATCGCCCTCTCGCGCTCCACCGCGCGCCGCGGACGCGCGCTGCTCGGACTCGCCCTCGGCATCGCCGACCTCGTCGTCCTCGCGGTCCTGGTCACCGCGAACGGCACCGTCTCCTGGAGCTTCGGGGGCTGACCGGCCCGCGGACGCGGCGGGCCCCGCCCCCGGGTCCCGGTGGACGGACGGGCGCTGCCCGGCAGCTCACCGGTGCCGGACCGGGCTCCGGCACCGGGCGGGCCGGCGCCGTGGCGGCCCCCTGCCGGGCCTCCGGCACCATGCGCCCGCCGTGCGCCCCGCCGCGGGCTCGTAGAATCGGGTCCACCATGGCCTACCTCGACCACGCCGCGACCACGCCGATGCTTCCGGAGGCGATCGCGGCGATGACCGCGCACCTCGCCGTGACCGGCAACGCGTCCTCACTGCACGCCGCCGGGCGGCTCGCCCGCCGTACCGTCGAGGAGTCCAGAGAGACCCTCGCCGAAGCCCTCGGCGCCCGCCCCAGCGAGGTGGTCCTCACCTCCGGTGGCACGGAGGCCGACAACCTCGCCGTCAAGGGCCTCTACTGGGCCCGCCGCGACGCCGACCCGCGGCGCACCAGGGTCCTCGCCAGCCCCGTGGAGCACCACGCGGTGCTCGACGCCGTCGACTGGCTGGCCGAGCACGAGGGCGCCACCGTCGAGTACCTCCCCGTAGACCGGTACGGGCGGGTGCACCCCGACGCGCTGCGTGAAGCGGTCCTCCGCGACCCCGGCGACGTCGCGCTGATCACCGTGATGTGGGCCAACAACGAGATCGGCACCGTCATGCCGATACGTGAACTCGCCGAGGTCGCGCGTGAGTTCGACGTGCCGATGCACTCCGACGCCGTGCAGGCCTTCGGCCAGCTGGAGGTCGACTTCGCCCGGTCCGGGCTGGCCGCGATGACCGTCAGCGCCCACAAGATCGGCGGCCCCTTCGGCATCGGCGCGCTGCTCCTGGGCCGCGACCACGCCCCCGTACCCGTCCTGCACGGCGGGGGGCAGGAGAGGAACGTGCGCTCCGGCACCCTGGACGTGCCCGCCGTCGCCTCCTTCGCCGTCGCCGGGCGGCTCGCCGCCGAGCGGCGCGAGGTCTACGCCCGTGAGACCGGCGCGCTCCGCGACGCGCTGGCCGAGGCCGTGCTGGCGGCCGTGCCCGACGCGCTGCTCGGCGGCGACCCGGCGCCGGGCGGGCGGCTTCCCGCCAACGCCCACTTCACCTTCCCCGGCTGCGAGGGCGACTCCCTCCTCCTGCTCCTCGACGCCCAGGGCATCGAGTGCTCCACCGGCTCCGCGTGCACGGCGGGCATCGCCCAGCCCAGCCACGTGCTGCTGGCCACCGGCACCGACCCCCGCCTGGCCCGCGGCACCCTGCGCTTCTCGCTGGGCCACACCTCCACCGAGCAGGACGTCCAGGACGTGGCCCGCGCGATCGCCCCCGCCGTCGCCCGGGCCAGGACGGCCGGGCTCAGCTGAGGCGCCACGCCGGTCCGGTCACGCCCGGACCCGGCGTATGAGCGCGAGATAGCGGTCCCAGTCCCAGTGGGGGCCCGGGTCGGTGTGGTCGGTGCCCGGGACCTCCACGTGGCCGATGATGTGCTCGCGGTCCACCGGGATGCCGTAGTGCCTGCATATCGTGGCGGCGAGGCGGGCGGAGGAGGCGTACATGGCCGTCGTGAAGTCCTGGGGGCGGTCCACGAAGCCCTCGTGCTCGATGCCGACGCTGCGCTCGTTGTACCGGCGGTTGCCCGCGTGGAACCCCACGTCCAGCTCGCGGATCATCTGGACCACCCCGCCGTCCTTGCCCACGATGTAGTGCGCCGCGGCACCGTGGGCCGGATCCTGGAACACCTTGACCGCGCTGCCCAGGCCGCCCTGCGTGACGTGCACGACGACGCGGTCGATGCCGTAGTCGTCCGGGCGGTCGGCGCGGCGCCAGTTCGCCTCGGAGGCCCCGATCCAGCGGGCGCCCGCGTAGTCCAGCTCGCCCGGCTTGCGGGGCTTCTCCACGCCCGGGACCCGCCACCACACGCGGCGCGCCTCGTCCCAGGCCAGAGCGGCCGCCCCCGCCGCCGCGGCGGCGCCCCCGCCGACCAGCAGCGTGCGGCGGCTGACGCCGTGCGCGGGCCGGCCGCCTGGCGCTCCGGCGTTCCCCTTGTCACCCATGTGCTGGTCAACGCATATCCGCGCGCGATCGGTTCCCGGCGACCCGTACCCTGGAGGAGCTATGACTCAGACCTCCCAGCGCCCCCTCCGCGTGCTCGCCGCCATGTCGGGCGGTGTCGACTCGGCCGTCGCCGCGGCCCGAGCCGCCGAGGCGGGCCATGACGTGACCGGGGTGCACCTCGCCCTCTCCGCGAACCCGCAGTCCTTCCGTACCGGGGCGCGTGGCTGTTGCACCATCGAGGACTCCCGCGACGCCCGGCGCGCCGCGGACGTCATCGGCATCCCCTTCTACGTCTGGGACCTCGCCGAACGCTTCCGCGAGGACGTCGTCGACGACTTCGTCGCGGAGTACGAGGCGGGGCGCACCCCCAACCCCTGCCTGCGCTGCAACGAGAAGATCAAGTTCGCCGCCCTGCTCGACAAGGCGCTGGCCCTCGGCTTCGACGCGGTGTGCACCGGTCACTACGCCACCGTCGTGGTCAACGAGGACGGCACCCGGGAGATGCACCGCGCCTCGGACATGGCCAAGGACCAGAGCTACGTCCTCGGGGTCCTGGACGAGAAGCAGCTCGCCCACGCCATGTTCCCCCTCGGCGACACCCTCACCACCAAGGACGAGATCCGGGCCGAGGCCGAGCGCCGGGGTCTGGCGGTCGCCAGGAAGCCCGACAGCCACGACATCTGCTTCATCGCCGACGGTGACACCCAGGGGTTCCTCGCGAAGCGCCTGGGAGGCCCCGCGGAGGGTGACATCGTCGACGAGGCCGGGACGAAGGTCGGCACCCACGAGGGCGCGTTCGGCTTCACCATCGGCCAGCGCAAGGGCCTGCGCATCGGCCACCCCGCCCCGGACGGCAAGCCGCGCTACGTCCTGGACATCTCGCCGGTGAACAACACGGTGACGGTCGGCCCGGTCGAAGCCCTCGACGTCACGGCACTGACCGCGATCAAACCCCGCTGGTGCGGCACCGCTCCCTCCGGACCGGGCACGTACACCGCCCAGCTGCGGGCCCACGGCGGTGAGACCGAGGTGACGGCGGAGCTGGTGGACGGCACCCTGCGCGTCACCTTCACCGAGCCGGTCCGGGGCGTGGCCCCCGGGCAGGCGGTGGTGCTCTACGACGGGACGCGGGTCGTCGGCTCGGCGACGATCGCGACGACGGTCCGCAAGGAGAAGGCCCCGGCGAGCTGAGGACCCCTCGCGGTGTCCCCCGCACGGGTCACGTCCGACCCCTGTACGGACGTGACCCGCACGGGTCTCAGGACGCCCGTGCCGCGCACGGTCCTCGATCTCGCGGCGGACCGTGCACGGACCGCCCCCGCCGCCGGCGCCCCGCCGACCAGGACCACCGGCGGGCCGTCGCCCTGGCGGCGATACGCGATGGGGGTGCCGTCGCGGGAGGGAGTCGTGTCCATGGAGGGGTGGACCCCGGCCGGGCGCGGAACTCATCGCCGCCGCGTGGGAACGACGCGATTTCTTCCACCGGCTCCTCCTCCGCCCTCCCGTTCCGTCCTCAGCGGGCGATGAGGTGGGTGTCGTAGAAGCAGAAGTGGTTCCTGATCTCGGCGACCTGCTCCTTGGGCTCCGGATAGGCCCAGACGAGGTCCGGCGCGTCCGGCAGCGACCAGTAGGACGCGTCGCCCTTGAACGGGCAGTGCGTGCGGGTGTCCGAGGGCGTCAGCAGCTCCGTACGGACGTCCTCGGGCGGCAGGTAGTAGCGGTCGGGGCAGCCCGTCTCGCGCAGCAGCAGCGGGCGGCGGCTCTCGGCCAGCACCTGGCCGTCGCGCACCGCCCGGACGTGCGCGGTGACGGGCTCGACGGTGATGCGGTGTCCAGGAGTGGGGTTCATACCTGCTTCAGCCGTGCGGGAGGCCGGATTCTTCCCGCCCGGTCCGGTGCCGGAGGCGGCCCGTACGGTGGGCGCATGAACATCTGCGTCTTCCTCTCCGCCGCCGACCTCGCCGACCGTTACACCGTGCCCGCCCGGGAGTTCGCCGAACTCCTGGGCCGCGGCGGGCACACCCTCGTCTGGGGTGGATCCGAGAGCGGCCTGATGAAGGTCGTCGCGGACGGCGTGCAGGAGGCCGGCGGGCGCCTGGTGGGGGTCTCCGTGGAGTTCATGGCGGCGCTGGCCCGGCCGGACGCCGACGAGATGGTCGTCGCCAAGGACCTGGCCGAGCGCAAGGCGCTGCTCCTGGAGAAGGCCGACGCGATCGTCATCATGGTCGGCGGCATGGGGACGCTCGACGAGGCCACGGAGATCCTGGAGCTGAGGAAGCACGGCAAGCACGCCAAGCCCGTGGTCCTGCTGAACACCGCGGGCTTCTACGACGGCCTGCGCCAGCAGTTCCTGCGCATGGAGGAGGAGGGGTTCCTGCCGCTGCCCCTCACCGAGCTCGTCTTCTTCGCCGAGGACGCCGTGGGGGCGCTCGCCTACCTCGAGGAGTCGGCCGGCCTGCGGTGATGCGAGCATGAGCCCATGCCTACTCATCTCATCACCGGCGCCGGCTCCGGCATCGGCGCGGCCGTCGCCCGCCGCCTCCTGGAGCGCGGCGACGAACTCGTGCTGCTCGCCCGGGACGCCGGCCGCGCGAAGGAGCTCGCCGCCCTGCACCCCGGCGCGCGCACCCTCGTCGGCGACCTCGGCAACCCGGACCGGCTCTCCTGGGCGTTCGGCCAGCAGCCGATGCCGGAGCGCCTCGACTCGCTCCTGCACGTCGCGGGGGTCGTCGAGCTCGGCACGGTCGGGGACCTCACCCCCAAGGCCTGGCACTTCCAGCTCAACGCCAACCTCGTCTCCCCGGCCGAGCTGACGCGTCTGCTGCTGCCGCAGCTGCGGGTCGCCCGGGGCCACGTCGTCTTCGTGAACTCGGGCGCCGGGCTCGCCGCGCACGCCGAATGGGGCGCGTACGCGGCGAGCAAGCACGGTCTGAAGGCGCTCGCGGACTCGCTGCGCCACGAGGAGCACGGCAACGGGGTCCGGGTCACCTCCGTCTACCCGGGCCGCACCGCCAGCCCCATGCAGGCCAAGGTCCACCAGCAGGAGGGCAAGGAGTACGACGCCTCGCGCTGGATCGACCCGGAGTCGGTCGCCACCACGATCCTGCTGGCGCTCGACCTGCCGAGGGACGCGGAGATCAACGACCTGACGGTCCGCCCGGGCCGCTGAGCCCCCGGCCCCCGCCCGTGACGGCCGCCCGGTGCGCCGCCGGGGCGCCACCCGCGACCCGCCCGGCCCGGGGGCCCGTAGGCTTTCCGCGTGAGCGAGAAGAGCAAGTTCAGCGCGTGTGCCGCCACCGGTGTCGGGTCCATGCCGGGAGGAGACGCCCGCGAGGCCGCCAAGACCGTCACCGGCTCCTTCGCGGACGGCCAGGGCATGCCGCATCTGCCGGAACTGCCCGCCCGCGGCCCCGGCGCGGACATGATCGGGCGGACCCTCGGACTGCTCGTCGAGATGTACGGCCACGTCGAGCCCAGCGGCTGGCGGATCAGCGACCGCCCCGGCCGCGACACCCGCCGGGCCCGCTCCTGGCTCGGCGAGGACCTCGACGCCCTGGAGGAGTTCACCCAGGGTTACGAGGGGCTCGTCAAGATCCAGGCGGTCGGTCCGTGGACCCTGGCCGCCGGCCTGGAGCTCCGGGGTGGCGAGGCGATGCTCTCGGACCCGGGAGCCTGCCGCGACCTGGCCGGATCCCTGGCGGAGGGGCTGCGCGGGCACCTCGCGGAGGTACGGCGCCGGGTGCCCGGGGCCGAGGTCGTCCTCCAACTCGACGAACCCTCGCTCACCGCCGTACTGCTGGGGCGGGTCAGGTCGGCGAGCGGGTACCGCACCTACCGCGCCGTGGACCGCCAGGTCGTCGAGGGAACCCTGCGCGACCTGCTCGCGGTGAACGCCGAGAGTCCGACCGCCGTCCACTCGTGCGCTCCCGAGGTGCCGTTCGCCCTGCTGCGCCGCGCCGGAGCCGACGCCGTCTCCTTCGACTTCTCCCTCCTCACCGAACGTGAGGAGGAGGCGATCGGGGAAGCGGTCGAGGGTGGCACCCAGCTCCTCCTCGGCGTGATCCCCGGCGCCGACGCCGCCTCGGACGCATTGTCGGACCCAGGCGGTAGCGTCATGGGTGTCAGGACGCTGTGGAGCAGGCTGGGGCTGCATCCGGGGACTCTCGCCGAGTCCGTCGTGATCACCCCGTCCTGCGGGCTGGCGGGGGCGTCGCCCGCGTACGCACGCGCCGCGCTCGCCCACTGCGCCCGGGCCGCGAGGTCCCTCGCAGACAACCCTGAGTAACGGCACGACGGAGCTACGGCCTCGTGCGGGACAGCGGCTTCGACCGCTGTCCCGCACCGGGCCGTCACGGGAGGACGGACGACGATGGCCGGCGAACAGCAGGCACAGCAGCTGACCACGGTGCCGGCGGAGGCGCAGGAACAGCACGCCCGCCTCGCCGAGCAGATCGAGGAACACCGCTTCCGGTACTACGTGAAGGACCAGCCCGTCGTCAGCGACGCCGAGTTCGACCGGCTCATGCGCGAGCTGGAGGACCTGGAGGAGCGGCACCCCCAGCTGCGTACGCCGGACTCGCCGACCCAGAAGGTCGCGGGTCCCTACACCACGGAATTCACCTCCGTCGAGCACCGCGAGCGCATGCTGTCACTGGACAACGCGTTCGACGACGAGGAGCTCACGGCCTGGGCCGAGCGCGTCGCCAAGGACGTGGGCCGCCCGGGATACCACTTCCTGTGCGAGCTCAAGGTCGACGGCCTCGCCGTCAACCTCACCTACGAGCACGGCCGGCTCACCCGCGCCGCGACCCGCGGGGACGGCCGCACGGGCGAGGACATCACGCCCAACGTCCGTACGATCGCCGAGATCCCGCACCGGCTGTCGGGAGACCGCGTCCCCGCCCTGGTCGAGATCCGCGGCGAGGTCTTCTTCCCGATGGAGGCCTTCGAGGAGCTCAACGCCCGCCTGGTCGAGGCGGACGACAAGCCCTTCGCCAACCCGCGCAACGCGGCGGCGGGTTCGCTGCGCCAGAAGGACCCCAAGGTCACCGCCACCCGGCCGCTCCACATGGTGGTCCACGGCATCGGCGCGCGCGAGGGCCTCGACATCGACCGCCTGTCGCAGGCCTACGACCTCCTGAAGGAGTGGGGCCTGCCGACCGCCCGGCACAACAAGGTCGTCGACACCCTCGACGGCGTGCGCGAGTTCATCGCGTACTTCGGGGAGAACCGCCACTCCGTCGAGCACGAGATCGACGGGGTCGTCGTCAAACTCGACGAGATCCCGCTCCAGGGCCGGCTGGGCTCCACCTCGCGCGCCCCGCGCTGGGCGATCGCCTGGAAGTACGCACCCGAGGAGGTCAACACCAAGCTGGTGAACATCCGGGTGGGCGTCGGCCGTACGGGCCGGGTCACGCCGTACGCCCAGGTCGAGCCGGTCGAGGTGGCGGGATCCGAGGTCGAGTTCGCCACCCTGCACAACCAGAACGTCGTCAAGGCCAAGGGCGTCCTCATCGGCGACACGGTGGTCCTGCGCAAGGCGGGGGACGTCATCCCGGAGATCCTCGGACCGGTCGTCGATCTGCGCGACGGCACCGAACGGGAGTTCGTCATGCCGTCCGCGTGCCCCGAGTGCGGGACGGCGCTGCGTCCCATGAAGGAGGGCGACATCGACCTCCGCTGCCCCAACGCCCGCTCCTGCCCCGCCCAGTTGCGCGAGCGGGTGGCCTACCTCGCGGGCCGCAAGTGCCTCGACATCGACCACTTCGGCTACGTCGCGGCGGCGGCACTCACCAAGCCGCTGGAGCCGGCCGAACCGCCACTGCTCGACGAGGGCGACCTCTTCGGCCTCACGGTGGAGCAGCTGCTCCCGATCCGGGCCTACGTCCTGGACCCGGACAGCGGCCTGCCCAGACGCGACCCGAAGAGCGGCGAGGAGAAGATCGCGACGGTCTTCGCCAACCAGCAGGGCGAGGCGAAGAAGAACGCCCTGGCCATGCTGGAGGGCATCGAGGCCGCGAAGCAGGCCCCGCTCGCACGGATCCTCACCGGGCTCTCGATCCGGCACGTGGGGCCGGTCGCCGCGGCCGAGCTGGCCCGGCAGTTCCGCTCCGTCGACCGTATCGACGAGGCGTCCGAGGCGGAGCTGGCCGCCGCCGACGGGGTCGGGCCCATCATCGCGGCGTCCGTCAAGCAGTGGTTCGCCGAGGACTGGCACCGCGAGATCCTGCGCAAGTGGCGGGAGGCCGGGGTGCGGATGGAGGACGCGGGCCCGGGGGAGGACGAAGGACCGCTCCCGCTGGAGGGACTCGTCGTCGTCGTGACCGGCACGCTCACGACCCACACGAGAGATGGCGCGAAAGACGCGCTCCAGAGTCGCGGAGCGAAGGTGACGGGCTCCGTCTCCAGAAAGACCTCCTTCGTCGTCGTCGGTGACAACCCCGGATCCAAGTACGACAAGGCCGTGCAGCTGAAGGTGCCCGTCCTTGACGAGGAGGGTTTCGCCGTCCTCCTCGGCCAGGGTCCGGACGCGGCCCGCGAGGCCGCCCTGCCCGCCTAGAGCGCACCCGCCCGGAGGGAAGCGGGGATGCCTGCGGCCCGCGCGGGACCGGGCCGCAGGGGTGATGTGTCCGGCCGGGGGCCGGACACGGGACGAGGCGTGATCGAGGCGCGATCGAGACCCCGCCGGGGAGTGGCCGGTGGTGGGAGGGGAAGAACGAAGAGTGCCGGTGAAGGGGAGTGCGAGGCCCTCACCGGCAGCCCGGCACCACCCGTTCGGCGCATATCAGACGGCGGGGGAAGCCAGGTCCGCATTCGGGCAAGAGCTGTCGAGCGCTGCCCGTGGGGGCCGTCGGCGGCCTACTGTTGAACGCGCACCTGCCGTGCCCGGCCGCGTGATGTGCACCGGGCCGTGGTGGCATGGGAGCGGGGGCTCCGTGGGACATCGGCACCGCCGGCTGTGAGAGGGACGGAATGGAACCGACCGAGGGCGCCGCGCCGGTGGCGCGGCTGCAAGGTTTCGTGGGCGTCACACCGAAGGTGGGGGCCGTCGTCGTCGCGGTCGCCGCGCTGCAGCTCGCGACCGGGTGCTACCGCGCGGTCCGGGACGGCGAAGCGCTCTTCCCGGACGGCACCGCGGGCTGGTCGCTGGCCCTGCTCACCGGAATCGTCGTCGGCCACCTGGTCGCCCTCGGCCGCGACCGCTGGTGGGGCGGCACCGGCTCCGGGGCCGCCCTCACGCTCGCCGTACTGCTGCTCTACGGCTGGGTGCCCGCCGGACTGGTCAGCCTCGTCGTGGTGGTGCTCGTCGGGACGGCCCGCCGCCACCGCTGGTGGCCCGGCCTGCTGCACGGTGCCGCCGACATAGTCGGCGTCGGGGCCGCCGCCCTCGTCCTCGCCGCGTTCGGCGAGGTACCGACGGTCGCAGCGCCCTGGCGGCCACTCCACTGGGGTATGGAGGCCCTGCCGGAGGTCTTACTCGCGGCCACCACCTACCTGCTGGTCACCCGCGTGCTGCTGTGGGGCGCCCGCGCGTCCCAGGGTGGTGCCGTGCCGACGGCCGCCCGCACCGCGCTGCTGCGCCAGGGGCTCCTCGCGGTCGCCCTCCTCGGCATCGCCCCCCTGATCTGCGTCGTCGCCTCGGCCATGCCCGTGCTGCTGCCCCTCTTCGCGGTCCCGCTGATCGCCCTGGACTCCACCCTGTGGATCGCCCGCGCCCGGGCGGAGGAACAGCTGAAGGACCCGCTGACCGGGCTGCCCAACCGCCAGTGGCTGCTGGAGCGCACGTGGACGGCGCTCGAACAGGCCGAGAGCACCGGCGCCCGGACAGCCCTCGTCCTCATCGACCTCGACCGCTTCCGGGCCGTCAACGACACCCTCGGCCACCTGGCGGGGGACCGGCTGCTGCTCCAGATAGCGGAACGGCTGCGGCTCGCGCTGCCGCGCGGAGCGGAGGCCGCGCGCCTGGGCGGCGACGAGTTCGCCGTACTCCTGCCCACCGCGGACTCCACCACCAGCGCCCAGCGGGTCGCCCGCCACCTGGTCGCCGAACTGTCCTCGCCCCTCGGTCTCGACGGGCTCACCCTGGTCCTAGAGGCGAGCGCCGGGGTCGCCGTCCACCCCGACCACGCGCTGGACGCCGAGGGACTGCTCAGGCGCGCGGACGTGGCCATGTACCAGGCCAAACGGGACCGTACGGGCGTGGAGGTGTACGAGTCCAAGCGCGACAGCAACACCCCGGACCGGCTCGGCCTCCTGGGGGACCTGCGCCGTGCGCTGGACGCGCGCGAGGTGGAACTCCACTACCAGCCGAAGGTCCGGTTCGACGGCCAGGTCGCCGGTCTGGAGGCGCTCGTCCGCTGGGTGCACCCGGAGCGCGGCAGGGTCCCCCCGGACGAGTTCATCGCGATCGCGGAGTCCTCCGGCCTGATGCCGCACCTCACCGAGTACGTCCTGGAGACGGCGCTCGCCCAGGTGGCCCGGTGGCGCGCTAAGGGGCTGTTCGTCCCGGTCGCGGTCAACGTCTCGCCCCGCGACGTCCACACCCCCGGCTTCGCCGGCAGCGTCGCGGCCCGGCTCGCCCGGCACGGCGTCCCGGCCGGCGCGCTGCAACTGGAGATCACCGAGCACGTGCTCCTGGAGGACCCGCAGCGGGCGGCCGACACGCTGGCCGCACTGACCGGGCACGGGGTGAAGATGTCCCTCGACGACTTCGGCACCGGCTACTCCTCGCTGGTGCACCTGCGCAAGCTGCCCGTCAGCGAGCTCAAGATCGACCGGTCGTTCGTCGCGCGGCTGGCCGTCGACACCGAGGACGCGGAGATCGTCCGCTGCACCATCGACCTGGCGCACTCGCTCGGCCTGCTGGTCGTGGCCGAGGGCGTGGAGGACGACGAGACCTGGGAGCGGTTGCGCGACCTGCGCTGCGACGCGGTGCAGGGCTGGCTCGTCGCCGCCGCGATGCCGCCCCAGGAGACCACGGCCTGGCTTCGAGCGAGGGGCGAGCGCGGGTGGCGGCGGCCGGCGGAGCTGGAGGCCGCCGCGGCGGCGAGCGCCGCGCTCGAACCGGAGCAGCGGGCGGCCGGGCAGGTGGTGCAGCCCGGACCGGCGACCGCCTGAGCGGTCCGGGGGCGGTGGACAGGTGGCCGGCGCGGGTACCGCCGAGGGTCGTCGGAGGTCCGGCCGAAGGGCGTGCCGGTCGCGCGACCGGTGGGGCCGGCGGAGGTGGCCGGTGGCGTCCGCGACACGAACCGGTGACGCACGAGCGGGTACCGGCGGCGTCCGGGAGGCCGTGCCGGTGCGACCTGTGGCCGTTTTGTCCGCAATCGCCGGACCGGTCGGCCGCGGGCCGGTCCGCGTTGCCGGGCGGCGGGCGGGAAAGCAGGCGGGGGAGGGGGCGGCGACCCCATAGGATTGGTCCGAAACCACACGCCAACCCCTGAGGATCGCTGCATGCCTGGCATCACGCGCGAGGAGGTCGCCCACCTCGCACGGCTGGCACGTCTGGAGCTGAAGGGCGAAGAGCTCGAGCACTTCGCCGGCCAGCTCGACGACATCATCGGCGCGGTCGCCCGCGTCTCCGAGGTCGCCGACCAAGACGTACCGCCGACCTCCCATCCGCTGCCGCTGACCAATGTCATGCGGGCGGACGAGGTCCGTCCGTCGCTCACCCCCGAGCAGGCGCTCTCCGGCGCCCCTGCCCAGGAGCAGCAGCGTTTCAAGGTGCCGCAGATCCTGGGGGAGGACTAACAGCCATGACGGACACCGCCGCCATCACCAAGCTCACCGCGGCCCGGATCGCCGAGAGCATCGCCTCGGGCGAGCTGACCGCCGTCGAGGTCACCGAGGCCCACCTGGCCCGGATCGACGCCGTCGACGAGAAGGTCCACGCCTTCCTGCACATCGACCGCGAGGGCGCGCTGGCGCAGGCCCGCGCCGTGGACGCGAAGCGCGAGGCGGGCGAGAAGCTCGGCCCGCTGGCCGGCGTCCCGCTCGCGCTCAAGGACATCTTCACCACGCAGGACATGCCGACCACCGTCGGCTCGAAGATCCTCGAGGGCTGGGTCCCGCCGTACGACGCGACCCTCACGAAGAAGCTGAAGGCCGCCGACGTCGTCATCCTCGGCAAGACCAACATGGACGAGTTCGCCATGGGGTCCTCCACCGAGAACAGCGCCTACGGCCCGACCGGCAACCCCTGGGATCTCACCCGTGTCCCGGGCGGCTCCGGAGGCGGCTCCTCGGCCGCGCTGGCGTCCTACGAGGCCCCGCTGGCCATCGGCACGGACACCGGTGGGTCCATCCGCCAGCCCGCGGCCCTCACCGGCACGGTCGGCGTCAAGCCCACCTACGGCGGTGTCTCCCGCTACGGCATGGTCGCCTTCTCGTCCTCCCTCGACCAGGGCGGCCCCTGTGCCCGCACGGTCCTGGACGCGGCGCTCCTGCACGAGGTCATCGGCGGACACGACCCGCTCGACTCGACGTCCATCGACGCGCCGGTCCCGCCGGTCGTCGAGGCGGCGCGCAACGGCTCCGTCCAGGGGATGCGCGTGGGCGTCGTCAAGCAGTTCTCCGGCGAGGGCTACCAGGCGGGTGTCGTCCAGCGCTTCGACGAGTCGGTCGAGCTGCTGAAGTCGCTCGGCGCCACCGTCGTCGAGCTGGACTGCCCGTCCTTCGACCTGGCCCTCTCGGCGTACTACCTGATCGCGCCGTCCGAGTGCTCCTCCAACCTGGCCCGCTTCGACGCCATGCGCTACGGCCTGCGTGTCGGCGACGACGGCACGCGCTCCGCCGAGGACGTCACCGCCCTCACCCGCGAGGCCGGATTCGGCGACGAGGTCAAGCGCCGCGTCATCCTCGGTACGTACGCGCTCAGCTCCGGCTACTACGACGCGTACTACGGCTCGGCGCAGAAGGTGCGCACCCTCATCACCCAGGACTTCGAGAAGGCGTTCGAGCAGGTGGACGTGATCGTCTCGCCGACGACGCCCACCACCGCCTTCCCGATCGGTGAGCGCGCCGACGACCCGATGGCGATGTACCTCGCGGACCTGTGCACCATTCCGACCAACCTCGCCGGCAACTCCGCCATGTCGCTGCCCTGCGGCCTGGCCCCGGAGGACGGCCTGCCGGTCGGTCTGCAGATCATCGCCCCCGCCATGAAGGACGACCGGCTCTACAAGGTCGGAGCAGCCGTCGAGGCCGCTTTCGTGGAAAAGTGGGGGCACCCGCTGCTCGAGGAGGCTCCGTCACTATGAGCGCAATGGCTAAGAAGGCCAAGAACTTCAAGAAGTCCAAGTCCGGCGTGTACGTGTCCCTGGGCACCACCGCCTTCGGCGCGCTCAGCGTCGTCAAGCAGGCGAGGATGGCCCGCCAGGACAACGACACGCTGCGGCTGATCGACGCCGCCGTGTCCGCCGCCGCGATCGTGACCGGGATCGCGATCCTCTACCGCGAGCTCAAGCGTCTCGGCGACGACGACGTCCTGCTGGGCTGAGAGGGAAAGTTTCATCGTGACTGTCATCGACCTGGAGTCGTACGAGGACGCCCTCGCGACGTACGACCCCGTCATGGGTCTCGAGGTCCATGTGGAGCTCGGCACCCGGACCAAGATGTTCTGCGGCTGCTCCACGGAGCTCAAGCAGGACGCCAACTCGCAGACCTGCCCGGTCTGCCTCGGTCTGCCCGGCGCGCTGCCGGTCGTCAACGAGATCGGTGTCGAGTCCGCCATCAAGATCGGGCTCGCGCTGAACTGCGAGATCGCCGAGTGGTGCCGCTTCGCCCGGAAGAACTACTTCTATCCGGACATGCCGAAGAACTTCCAGACCTCCCAGTACGACGAGCCGATCGCCTACAACGGCTACCTGGACGTCCAGCTGGAGGACGGTGAGATCTTCCGCGTGCAGATCGAGCGCGCCCACATGGAGGAGGACACCGGCAAGTCGACGCACGTCGGCGGTGCCACCGGCCGCATCCACGGGGCGTCCCACTCGCTGCTCGACTACAACCGCGCGGGCATCCCCCTCATCGAGATCGTCACCAAGCCGATCGAGGGGGCCGGCGCCCGGGCCCCCGAGGTCGCCAAGGCGTACGTCGCCGAGCTCCGCGAGCTCATCAAGGCGCTCGGCGTCTCGGAGGCCCGGATGGAGATGGGCCAGATGCGCTGCGACGTCAACCTGTCGCTGCGCCCCAACGGCACCGAGAAGTTCGGCACCCGCTCCGAGACGAAGAACGTGAACTCGCTGCGTTCGGTCGAGCGCGCCGCCCGCTTCGAGATCCAGCGCCACGCCGCGGTGCTGAACTCCGGCGGGACGATCGTGCAGGAGACCCGGCACTTCCACGAGGAGGACGGCTCCACCACGGCCGGCCGCATCAAGGACAACGCCGAGGACTACCGCTACTTCCCCGAGCCGGACCTGGTGCCGGTCGCCCCGTCCCGCGAGTGGGTCGAGGAGCTCCGCAAGGGGCTTCCCGAGCTGCCCCGGCTGCGGCGCCAGCGGCTCAAGGAGGAGTGGGGCGTCGGCGAGCACGACATGCAGTCCATTCTCAACGCCGGGGCGGTCGACCTGATCGTTGCGACGACGGACGCGGGCGCCCCCTCCGACCAGGCCCGCAAGTGGTGGATGGGCGAGCTCGCGCGCAACGCCAACGAGACCGGCCGCAGCCTCGACGAGCTGCCGATCACCCCGGCGCAGGTCGCCCGGGTGGCCGAGCTCGTCGCCTCCGGCGACCTCAACGACAAGCTGGCCCGCCAGGTCCTCGAGGGCGTCCTCGCGGGCGAGGGCGACCCGGACGCGGTCGTCGAGAAGCGCGGCCTGAAGGTCGTCTCCGACGAGGGTGCGCTCGGTGCGGCCGTCGACGAGGCGATCGCCGCCAACGCGGCCGTCGCCGACAAGATCCGTGGCGGCAAGGTGGCGGCGGCCGGCGCGCTCGTCGGAGCCGTCATGAAGGCCACCCGTGGTCAGGCGGACGCGGCGCGCGTGCGCGAGCTGATCCTGGAGAAGCTCGGCGTCGAGGGCTGACCGGCCCAGGCCCTGGGGGCGGTGCATCCTGATTCCGGGTGCGCCGCCCCTTTCCTGTCACCCCGTCGCCCGCAGAGCCCGCTCCCACCGCCTCCGCCCCCGCCTTCGTCGCGTCCCCACCGCCTCCGCCCCCGTACCGTCTCTGCCGCTCCGGAGTCCCCGCTGAACACCGTCGCCGCCGGTACCCTCTCCGTCGCGCTGCTCCTCGCCGTGCTGGCCTGCGCCGTGGTGCGCCCCAAGGGGTGGCCGGAGGCGGCGGTGGCCGTCCCGGCGGCGGTGCTGGTCGTCCTGGCCGGTGCGGTGCCGCTCGACGAGGCCGTGGACCAGGTGCGGAGCCTGCTGCCGGTGGTGGGCTTCCTCGCCGCCATCCTCGTCCTGGCCCGGATGTGCGCCGACGAGGGACTGTTCGCGGCGGCCGGGGACCTCGTCGCCCGGGCCTGCGGCGGCCGGACGGGGCCCCTGCTCGGCGGGGTGTTCGTCGTCGCCGCCGTGGTCACGGCCGTACTGAGCCTGGACGCCACCGTCGTCCTGCTGACCCCCGTCGTCCTCGCGACCGCCGTCCGTGTCGGCGCCCGCCCACGGCCCCACGTCTACGCCTGCGCCCACCTGGCCAACTCGGCGTCGCTGCTGCTCCCGGTCTCCAACCTGACGAACCTGCTGGCGTTCACGGCGAGCGGACTCTCCTTCACCCGGTTCGCCGCACTGATGACCCTGCCCTGGGTGACGGCCGTCGCCGTCGAGTACGTGGTCTTCCGCCGCGTCTTCGCCGCCGACCTGGCGGCCGGCGCGCACGCGCCCGACGCGAGCGAGGACCGGCCCGCCGTCCCGGTCCTCACGCTCGTCGTCCTCCTCCTGACCCTGGCCGGATTCGTCGTCACCTCGTTCGCGGGCTTCGAGCCGCTGTGGGCGGCCCTGGCCGGCGCCGCCGTGCTCGCGGCCCGGGCACTGGGACAGCGCAGGACGACGGTCAGGGGCGTGGTGGAGTCCGCCAATCTCCTGTTCTGCCTGTTCGTGCTGGCCTTGGGGGTGGTGGTCAAGGCCGTCGTCGACCACGGGCTGGGCACCGGCATCGGCGAAATCCTGCCGGACGGCTCCTCGCTGCCCGAACTGCTGGCGGTGGCCGCGGTCGCCGCCGTGCTGGCCAACCTGATCAACAACCTCCCCGCCGTCCTCGCGCTGCTCCCGGTCGTCGCGGCCGCCGGCCCCGGGCCGCTGCTCGCCGCCCTCATCGGGGTGAACGTCGGCCCGAACCTCACGTACGTCGGTTCCCTGGCGACCCTGCTCTGGCGCCGCATCCTGCACGACCACGGCACCGATGTCGAACTCGGTGAGTTCACCCGGCTCGGGCTGCTGACCGTCCCGCTGACGCTGGGCGCGTCGACGATCGCGCTGTGGGGGGCCCTGCACCTCATCGGGGTGTGACGGGAGTGGTGTGACGGGCGGGAGGCCGGCGTGCCGGAGCGGCTGCGCGCGAGGCGGCGGCAAGGCACGGGCGGGAAGCCCGGGGTGTGACCATGGCCACGAAAGGGGCAAAGGATCACAGTCGGCTGTCAGAGTTGCCTTCTCAGGTCATGTGAGACTTTTCCCGGGGTGTCGTGTCAACTCGGCATAAGTGTCCACGAACCCTCAGGAGCACGTCCGTTGGCCGCCATCGCACGCTGGTGTCTCAGGCACCGCCTCGCCGCCGTCCTCATCTGGCTCCTCGCCCTCGGCGGCGCGGCCACGGCGGCGGGCCTCGCGGGTTCCGCGTACACCGACGACTACGACGTGCCGGGTACGGAGGCCGGACGCGCCGGGGACATCCTGACCGCGGGGTTCGAAGACCTCGGCGGGGACGCCGCCACCGTCGTCTGGCGGACGGCGGGCCCCACCGTCCGTGCCCCCGGCGTCGAGCGGACGATGAGCGGCGCCCTGGCCCGGATCGAGGCGCTGCCGGGCGTCGGAGCCGTCACGGGGCCCTACGGACCGGCCGGCGGCGGGCAGATCAGCGCCGACGGGCGCACCGGCTACGCCACGATCGTCTTCGACCACCGGACCGACGGCATCCCCGGGGAACAGGTCCAGGCCGTCGTCGACACCGCCGAGTCGGCCGAGCGCGAGGGGCTGCGGGTCGAGCTGGGCGGCACCGCCGTCGCGCTGACCGAAGCGCCGTCCGTCCACCTCAGCGAGGCCGTCGGAGTCGTCGTCGCCGCGGTCGTCCTCTTCCTCGCCTTCGGTTCCCTCGCCGCCGGCCTCCTGCCCATCGCCACCGCCCTGGTGTCCGTCGGCACCGCCTACGCCGGCATCGTGCTCCTCGGCCACGTGATGACCGTCGCCGACTTCGCCCCCATGCTCGGCGTGCTGATCGGGCTCGGTGTCGGCATCGACTACGCGCTGTTCATCGTCACGCGTCACCGGCGGGGGCTGCGCGGCGGGTTGTCCGTCCCGGAAGCTGCGCAGAACGCCGTCGCCACCACCGGGCGCGCGGTCGTCTTCGCCGGGGCCACCGTCTGCGTCGCGCTGCTCGGCATGCTCGTGCTGCGGCTCGGCTTCCTCGACGGCGTGGCCCTCGCCGCCGCGCTCACCGTGGTGCTGACCGTCGCCGCCTCGGTGACCCTGCTCCCCGCCCTGCTCTCCTTCATCGGCATGCGGGCCCTGAGCGGGCGCGAGCGCAGGCAGCTCGCCGACCACGGGCCGCGGCCGGAACGGACCACCGGCCTCGCCGCACGCTGGTCCGCGTTCGTCGAGCGGCACCCCAAGCTGCTCGGAGTGTTCGCGGCCGGCGTCATGGTGGTGCTCGCGCTGCCCACCTCCGGCCTGCACCTCGGTACCTCCGACCAGGGCAACAACCCGGTCGCGGCCACCACCCGGCAGGCCTACGACCTGCTGGCCGACGGCTTCGGCCCCGGTGTCAACGGGCCCCTGACGATCGCCGCCCGCCTCGACGGCGCCGACGACCGGCTCGCCCTGGACGGCCTGCCGGCCGCGCTGCGCGGCACCGAGGGCGTCGCCTCGGTGAGCCCGGTGACGTACAACGGCAGTGGTGACACGGCGTTCGTCACCGTCGTGCCGGAGTCCGCGCCGCAGTCGCGGCGGACCAGCGAACTCGTCGACCGGCTGCGGGACGGCCTCCTGCCGCGGACGCGGGCCACCACCTCGCTGGAACTGCGGGTGGGCGGAGTGACGGCCGGTTACGACGACTTCGCCGAGGTCATCGTCGGCAAGCTGCCCCTCTTCGTCGGCGTGGTCATCGGGCTCGGCTGCCTCCTGCTGCTGCTGGCCTTCCGGTCGCTCGCCATACCCCTGAAGGCCGCCGTGATGAACATGGCGGCCGTCGCCGCCTCGTTCGGCGTCGTCGTCGCGGTGTTCCAGTGGGGATGGGGCAGTGAACTGCTGGGCCTCGGCAGCGCGGGCCCGATCGAGCCCTTCCTGCCCGTGATCATGGTCTCCGTGCTCTTCGGGCTCTCGATGGACTACCAGGTCTTCCTGGTCGGCCGGATGTACGAGGAGTGGCTGGCGACGGGGGACAACCGCACGGCGGTCCGGGTCGGCCTGGCCGAGACCGGGCGTGTGATCAACTCGGCCGCGGTGATCATGATCGTGGTCTTCCTCGCCTTCGTCCTCAGCGGCGACCGCGTCATCGCGATGTTCGGCATCGCCCTGGCCGCCGCCGTCGCCCTCGACGCCTTCGTCCTGCGCACCCTGCTGGTACCCGCCCTGATGCACATGCTCGGTGGGGCCAACTGGTGGCTGCCGGCCCGGCTCGACCGGCTGCTGCCCCGCATCAGCGTCGAACCGCCCGACGCGCCCGCGGTAGGTGCCCGGATCCCCGGTGAGCGCACCGGAGGCGAGGACCGGTCCGTCCCGCAGCGCGTGGGCTGAGCGGCGGAGGCCGGGCCTGTCCGCGGCGGGACAGGGTGCCGGCCGGACGCGGTGTTAAGGGGGTTCTCATACGGGGCCCCTAGCGTGCGGCACATGAAGACCACCCCCTCCACGACCACCACTCCCGCCACCGACGACGCCACCGGTGCCAGCACGGACGCCACCGAGGGCGCCGCCACGGACTTGGCCGGGGACACGAGGACGGCGACGGGAGAGAACTCCCCACCCGACCTGACGAAGACCACCGACGGGGCCCCGGACGCGGCCCTCCGGGACAGCGCCACCGAGGACGAGGAGCTGGAGCCCGACCCCTACGACGAGGCCGAGGCCCAGGCCTCCGCGGGAACCGGCTCGGGCGCCGCGGCCGTAGTCGCCGCCGGACTCGGGATCGTGTCCCTCTCCGGGGCGTGGACCGGCCGGGTCGCGGCCGAGCGGGAGACCCTGATCGGCCAGATCAAGACCTCCGGCGGCGGCAGCGCCGCCCAGCAGATCTCCGAGATCTACGGCGACGCCTGGCACAGCACCGCCCTCGTCAACGGCCTCTTCGCCCTGGCGGCCCTGCTGGCCGGGGTCTTCGTCCTCGTACGGCCCGCGTTCGGCGCCCCCGCCGCCCGCCCCCGGCCCGGCTGGATCCGCTCCGTCGCCCTGGCCGGCGTCGCGCTCGGCGCGCTCGGCGTCCTGCTCTCGGTGTGCATGTACCTGGACCTCGTCGTCTCCCTGCCCCACGCGGGCGGCTGAGGCGCGCCCTAAGGCATCCGCCGCGCCGGCCTAAGGCACCGCACCCCGAGGAGATGCGGCACACGCCCGATGCGGCGGCGCCCCCTGGCGGACGAGAGTCGGGACCACGGCAGGGAGCCGTGGCCCCGGCCGGGGCCGGACACCAGGGAGAACACCGTGTACCACTACGAACTGCACCAGCTCGGGTCCGGCGAACTCATCCGCAGGGCCGACCACGAGCGCACCGTCCGCGCGGCGCTGCTCAGCCGCCGGTCCGTCCGCCGCGCCGCCCGCCTCGCCGGACGGGACGGAACGGAAGGGCGGGTGAGCGGGCGCCCGGACCGGTTCGCGCGTGCCGCGTAGCGGTGGACGCCCCGCCTCCGGCCGCCTCCACAGCGCCGGACCCGTATGCGATGCTCGGCGCTGTGGAGACCAACACCGTCAGCCCCGTCTTCGTCGGCCGAGCCGGTGAGCTGGCCGTCCTGACCGACGCCCTCGCCCGCGCGTTTTCCGGGGAACCGCAGGCACTGCTCGTCGGGGGCGAGGCGGGGGTCGGCAAGACCCGGCTGGTCGAGGAGTTCCTCACGGCCGCCCGCCGTCGCGATGCCGTGGTGGCGGTCGGCGGCTGCGTCGAGGTGGGAGCGGACGGCCTGCCCTACGCCCCGTTCTCCACGGCGCTGCGCGCCCTGCGCCGCGCGCTGCCCGAGGAGTTCGCCGAGGTGCCGGCCGGCCAGGAGGGCGAGCTGGCCCGGATCCTGCCCGAACTCGGTGAGGCCGACCGGGCGTCGGGCGACGAACACGGCACCGCCCGCCTCTTCGAGCTGACCTCCCGGCTGCTCGAACGCCTCTGCGCCGCCCGGACGGTCGTCGTCGTCCTGGAGGACCTGCACTGGGCCGACGCCTCCACGCGCAACCTGCTCGCCTACCTCTTCCGCACACTGCGCAGCGGCCGCCTCGTCGTGATCGGGACGTACCGGGCCGACGACGTCCACCGGCGCCACCCCCTGCGCCCCCTCCTCGCCGAACTGGACCGGCTCCGCACCGTCCGGCGCGTGGAGCTCGACAGGTTCAGCCGGGCGGAGGTCGGACGGCAGCTCACCGGCATACTGGCGGCGGCACCCGAGGCCACCCTCGTCGACGACATCTTCGACCGCTCGGACGGCAACGCCTTCTTCGTCGAGGAGCTCGCCCGCAGCGTGGAGTGCTGCGGAGACGGCTCGGGGCTCTCCGACTCGCTGCGCGACCTCCTCCTCGTCCGCGTCGAGGCGCTTCCCGAGGACGCCCAGCGCATCGCCCGGGTCCTCGCCGAGGGCGGGTCCACCGTCGAACACCGGCTCCTCGCCGCCGTCGCCGGTCTGGGCGAGGACGAGCTGGACGCCGCGCTGCGGGCCGCCGTCGGAGCCAATCTCCTGCTGCCCGCCCCGGACTCCGAGGGATACCGCTTCCGTCACTCCCTGGTGCGCGAGGCCGTCAGCGACGACCTGCTGCCCGGCGAACGCACCCGCCTGAACCGCCGCTACGCCGAAGCGCTGGAGGCGGACCCCACCCTCGTGCGCGCCGACGAGAGCGCGGCCCGGCTGGCGAGCTACTGGTACGCCGCCCACGACGCGGCCCGGGCACTGCCCGCCGTACTCAGGGCTGCCGTCGAGGCCCGGCGCCGTTACGCCTACTCCGAGCAGTTGCGCCTGCTGGAGCGGGCGATGGAGCTGTGGGACGACGTGCCCCAGGACCTGCGTGCCACCCTGCGCCCCTTCGACTACGCGGAGGCATACCCCGGCTGCGGCTGCGAGCCGGACACGACGGCGCTGGGCTACCTCGACCTGATGGCCGAGGCCACGGTCGCCGCACGAGTCGGCGGCGACCGTGAACGCGCCCTGGCGATAGCCAAGAAGGCCCTGCGCGTCCTGGACCCGAACAAGGACCCGCTGCGCGCCGCGTGGTTCTGGGTACAGCGTTCGCTGCTGACGCAGAGCCTCTCCCGCGGCGACGGGTGGCAGGAACTGGCCACCGCCCAGGAGCTCGTGCGCGGGTCGCACCCCTCCGCCGTGCACGCCGACGTCCTGGCCAACGTCGCCGGCTGGGGCGCCCTGCACCGCCCCGGGCCCGATTCGCTGGCCGCGGCCGACCGGGCCGTGGAGTACGCCCGGCTCGTCGGAGACGAGCACATCGAGCTGCACGCCCGGCTCACGCGGGGCTGGCTGACCATCGACGCGGGAGGCGTCGAGGAAGGCCTGGCCGAGATGTACGCGGTCCGTGACCGCGCCGGCGAGCTGCACCTGGTGGGGGTGATGGGCCGCGCCGGCATCAACCTGCCCTCCGGGCTCGAGGCGACGGGCCGGTCGCCGGAGGCTGTGGCCGCCGCCGACCACGGCATCGCGGTGTGCCGCGCACACGGCCTCCCCGACTCCGAGGCGTGGGTCCGGGCCAACCAGGCGCAGTCGTACTTCTCCCTGGGCCGCTGGGACGAGGCCCGCGCGGCACTCGACGCCGCGGCCTCGCTGTCCCGGTCCCGCAAGACGGACGGTCTCATCGCCTCACGCCGCGCCGAACTCGCCCTCGCGCGGGGGGACATCGCCGAGGCGGAGGAGCAGCTCGCCCTCAACCGGCGGTACCTGGGCCTCCAGGACCCGCAGCCCCAGCACCTCATCACCCCCGTCCGGCACGCCATGGTCGTCGCCGCCCACCACGGCCGGCTCGCCGAGGCCCGGTCCGCGTTCGAGGCCCTGTTCGCGGAAGGGTTCCCGACCGGCACCCACCGTTACGCGCTGCCGCTGCTCCAGGTCGTGGCGGCCAACGAGGCCGACGCGCGTGGCCTGCCGGCCGTGGAGCCCGGGCGGCCGGGGATCCTGGCCCGGGTCCGCGGCCACCTGAAGCGGATGCCGATGCTCGTCCCCGTGTGGGCGGCCTACGGAGTGCTCATCGAGGCCGAGCTGGCCCGGGCCGAGGGGGCGGACACCCCGGACCACTGGGCCCGGGCCGCCGCGGCCTTCGCCCCCCTCGGGCGTCCGTACGAGCTGGCGGGGATCCGGTACCGCTGGGCGGAGGCGGTGCTCACCGGCACCGGTGACAGGGGGCCGGCGGCGCCCCTCCTGCGCGAGGCGCACGCGGTGGCCGAGCGGCTCGGGGCGCGGCCGCTCGCGGAGAGCGCCGAACTGCTGGCGGGGCGCGCACGGATCGAACTCGCCGGGTCCGCGGCCGTGGACGCCGGGGCGCCGTCCGGCGGGCCGGGACCGGACGCACCGGCCACCGGGGTGGACGCGGCAGAGTCGTTCGGCCTGACGTCCCGGGAACGCGAGGTGCACCGGCTGGTCGCCGCCGGCTACACCAACCGCCGGATCGCGGAGGAGCTGTACATCTCGCCCAAGACCGCGAGCGTGCACGTCTCCAACATCCTGGCCAAGCTGAACGTGTCCAGCCGGGGAGAGGCGGCGGCGCTCGCCCACCGCTTCCGGCTGTACCCGGTGGGCTGAACCGCACGCCTGACCCGGCCCGCGCACGTGCCGCCGGAGCCGCCGCGCGGGTCGCGGGGCGCAGCCGCTCAGCGCACCTTCAGCAGGAGGATCCGGTCGTCGCCCGCCTTCGGGGTGCCCCGGCCGTCCGTGTTGCCGGTGACCAGCCACAGCGTGTCGCGGCCCGCGGCGAGGACCGTGCGCAGCCGGCCGTACGTCCCTTCCAGGAACGCCTGGGGCGCCGCCAGAGGTTCGTCCGCCGTGCCGGACAGCGGGACGCGCCAGAGCCGTTCGCCGCGCAGACCCGCCATCCACAGGGAACCCGCGGCGTAGGCGATGCCGCTCGGGGACGCCTCGGACGTCTTCCAGCGGGCGACCGGGTCGACGAACCGCGGCTCGCCCCCCTCGCCCTCCACCTCCGGCCAGCCGTAGTTCCCGCCCGGCTCCACGGCGTTCAGCTCGTCCCAGGTGTCCTGGCCGAACTCGGATGCCCACAGGCGCTTCTGCCCGTCCCAGGCCAGCCCCTGCACGTTGCGGTGCCCGTACGTGTACACCACGGAGTCGGCTTCGGGGTTGCCGTGCACCGGCTCGCCGTCGGGGGTCATCCGCAGGATCTTGCCCGCCAGCGACTCCTTGTCCTGGGCGAGTTGCGTGTCCCCCGTCTCGCCCGTCCCCGCGTACAGCATGCGGTCGGGCCCGAACGCGATGCGGCCGCCGTTGTGGACGGTGCCCTTCGGGATGCCCCGGAGGATGGTGTCCGGAGCGCCCAGTTGCTGACCGGGCGGCTTCGCCTCGTCGTACTGGAGGCGGGCGATGCGGTTGTCCGACTCGGTGGTGAAGTACACGTACACCTGGTGGTCCGCGCCGAACTCCGGGCCCACGGCGAGCCCGAGCAGGCCGCCCTCGCCGGCCGGGGAGACGCCCGGCACGGAGCCCAGCACCGTCTTCTTCCCGGTCCTCCCGTCGATCCGGCTCACCGTCGCCTCGTCGCGCGAGGTCACCAGCAGGTCGCCTCCGGGCAGCGCCGCCAGCCCCCACGGCGAGGCCAGGTCCTGGGTGAGCGTCGACACCACGTCCACCGCGCCCCTGACCGGCGGCCGGTCGGCCGAGGGGCTCGGCGACGCGCTCGCGGAGGGGGTCGCGGACGCGCCCAC
>NZ_JBEXWB010000032.1:0-36789 GCF_040629645.1 Streptomyces sp. NPDC005899
CCCGGTCCACGAGGTAGGTGTGCCCGCAGCCGCCCTCCCAGAGCTGGGAACCGATGCTCCAGGTGAAGGGGAGGGGGGCCGCGGTCCGCCCCGGACCGGTGGAAGCGGGAGCGGGGGCGGAAGCCGTAAGGGTGGGGTGGCCGAGCAGGGCGGCGGCGAGGGCGAGCACGACGAGGGCGACGGCGGCGGTGAGGAGGAGGGGAGCGGGGGTGCCACGACGGGGGCGGGCGCGGGGCGCCTCCGGCGCGGCCGGATCCGCGGCGGTCGGGTCCGGGGCGGGGCCGGGACCCGGTTCCGGCGCGGACGGGTCCGGGTTCGATTCCGGCGCGGCCGACACGGCCGGCACAGGCGCGGGCGAGGCCGCTCGGCGGCGGGCGCGGTCCGCCTCCTTCCAAGCCGCCTCCAGGGCCCGCCGTTCCTCCTCGTCCGCCCCGCACAGCAGGGCGAGGCGGTCGACCACGGCGGACTCCTCCGGGACGGTCGCGCCCGAGCAGTAGCGATGGAGGGTGGACGCGCTGACGCTCAGCCGCCGGCCCAGCGCCTCGTAACTCCTCCCGTCCCGCGCCTTCAGCGCGCGCACGAGCCCCGCGAACTCCTCGACGGCGGCGTCCTTCGGCATTCCATCCCCCTCGACCCTGCGTCCCATCCTTCACGTCCTTGCACGTCAACGGGGGTGGAATGGTTCCGGGACGGCTGGTGGGCGCGTGATCGTTGCAGTCGGCAGGCGCCGGCCCCACGCTGGTTGAGCACTGGCCGAACGAACGACCCGACGGGGGATCCACCACCATGAACAAGCTCCGCACCGCACTCGCCACCGCAGCCGCTGCCGCACTGGGCCTCGCGGCCCTCGCCACAGCCCCGGCGCAGGCCGCTGCCCAGCCCGCCTTCCTCGCCGCCTCCCAGATGCCGCCGTCGTCGACGCCGTGGACCGCCACCCAGGTCTTCACCGGCGTCCCGGAGAACGGCGGCGTCCTCTGCGCCCCGTACAAGATCCCGGCGCAGAACACCCGCTACCGCGAGTTCGGCACCGAGCTCGACACCAACGCCGTCCAGGTCACCACCGTCGCCCGTACCGAGGCCGACGCCGTGAAGCTGGTCGACACCCTCCGCGGGGCCCTCGCCGGCTGCGGCCCCCTGCTGGAGCAGCAGAACCCGGGCCTGCAGGCCGTCAGCGCCTCCCACGGCAAGCTCGCCGTCGAGGAGGGCGCCTGGGTCTACAGCCTGGACACCGCCGACCCGCAGATCGGCATCTCCGACATCCACCTGTTCTCCGTCGGCCGTGACGGCCGCACCGTCACCCTCGTCCGCTGGGGCCAGATGGGCGACCTCGAGGACGCCCCGCTGACCGCCTTCCGCACCACGACGAAGACCGCCGTCAACAAGCTCCACTGACCCGAGAGCTCCCCCGAGGGCTGAGCACAGCTCGACAGCGGCGCGGCCGGAACCGGGGCGCGCCGCTAACGTGCCCACCTGCTCCACCGACGGCGACCACTTCCTGGCCTTCACCAGCATCGCCTGCACCCTCATCTGCTACCGCCGACTCGCCGAACGAGATGACTTCTGAGTGCGGTCAGGGCTGGAGTGGGTGGTTCTCGGCTGTAGTCAGAGTTCCGGCACTCGGGTGGGGTCGGGGCTGATGCGTTCGCCGTGTGCATCGAAGACGAGCAGGTTGCGTACGTCGATGAGGAGGGGGATGTGCTGGCCTCTTCGATGACGGGCGCCTGGTTCGTCGCGGATGACGAGTTCTCCGATGCCCTTGCGGGGAGGGGGCTGCGACGGAGGCTCTGTGGCGCCGAGGGGTGCGGGGTGGTGGCCGAAGAGGCCGATGCGGCGGCGGAGTTGCCGCAGGATGTCGGCGGCGCTTGTGCGGGTCGGGTGGTGGGGTGTGTGGTCGGAGAGCTGGGCCGGTACGTCGGCCCGTTGTCCGCCGAGTGAGAGGTGGAGCAGCGCTTCGTGGCCCTGGAACTCGGTGTGCTCGACAACCCCGGTCACGGCTCGTTCGAAAGCGGTGGCGTGTGTCTTGTCGGCTATGCGGATGGCTTCGGGACGCAGTCCGATGAGGAGCGGCTGCCCCTGGACGACGCGGAGCATCTGGTGGTCATGCGTGAGCGGGTAGGACAGGGTGATTTTCTGGGCCCCCACGTCGAGCGCCATGACGCCGTCGACGGGGGCGTACACCGTGCCGTGCAGCAGGTTGATCCTCGGTGTGCCGACGAACGAGGCGACGAAGGCGTTGGCGGGCAGCGCGTAGAGGGTACGGGGGGTGTCGACCTGCTGGAGGATCCCGTCGCGCATGACTGCCACCCGGTCGCCGAGCGCCATGGCTTCGGCCTGGTCGTGGGTGACGTAGACGGTCGTCGCACCGGTGCTGCGGGTGACCGCGAGCATTTCGGTGCGCAGGCGGGCACGCAGCCGGGCGTCGAGGCTGGAGAGTGGCTCGTCCATCAGGAAGACCGAGGGGCGCCGTACCACTGCGCGCCCCATGGCGACGCGCTGGCGCTCCCCACCGGAGAGCCGGCCGGGGATCTGGTTCAGGAGGTGGTCGATGCCCAGGGTCCGGGCGACGGACTGCACGTGCGCCGTCACCTGGCCGGAGTCCTGTTTCCGGACCGCGAGGGGAAAGCCGATGTTCTGCGCTGTGGTCATGTTGGGGTAGAGCGCGAAGCTCTGGAAGATCATCGCGATGTCTCGTTCGCTCGGCGGGAGATCGTTGGCGATCCTTCCGTCGAGGTGCAGCTCGCCCCCGCTGATGGTTTCCAGGCCGGCGATCATGCGCAGCAGGGTGGACTTGCCGCATCCGGACGGGCCGAGCAGGACGAGGAACTCCCCGTCCTGGACGGTCAGGGAGAGCCGGCGCACGCCCCTCTGTCCGTTGGGGTAGGTCTTGGTGAGGTTGCGCAGGGTGATGGTGCTGCCCACGGGTGCTCCTGGTGCGAGTCGCGCTTGGCGGGGGAAGAGAGGGGCCGGTCAGGGGGTGAGCTCGTCGGCGGCGATGTGGAGGCCGGCGGCGACCAGGGCGATGTTCTTGATGACGTACTGGCCTTCGAACGTGGGAACCGCCGCGGTGTGCCAGGAGGCGTCCGGCAGTACGAGCAGGGAGAGGAGGACTCCGGCCATGTGCAGGAAGAACGCTGCCAGGGCCCAGCGGAGCAGGAAGCCGGTCAGGAGCGCGAGCCCGATGCTCGTCTCCAGGACCGCGAGCAGGAGCAGGCAGACCGGTGCGGGGATGAGTCCCCTGGTCAATTCGGTCATGGCGCTGATGGCGAAGTCCTCGGCCGCACTCGCGCCGGGGAAGAACTTCAGGGCGCCGAACCAGCAGAAGATCAGGCCGATGCAGAGGCGCAGGACGATGGGGCTGATTCGCGTGTAGCGGTGGGCGTGGCCCGCCGCACGGCTTTCCAGGGTCTGCCGCAAGCCCAGCGCCGGGGCGGGTGCCCGGTCGTCGGGGGCAGGGCTTTCGGCGGGGTGGCGGTGGTGGGAGGTGCTGGTCATCGACAATCTCCTCCGCTGGAGACGATCACGGGTGCTGGCTGCTGGGCTCGTGACTGCGGTGGTTGTCCGCCGGCCCGGGCCCTTGCTTCTTCGTACGGGGAAGGGCCCCGCGGAGGGCAGCGCCTCCTGCGGGGCCCCGGTCAGCTGGCTGTCAGCTGAAGTTGACGTCGCTGCACAGGAAGTACTTCTGGTCCATGTGCGATGCCTTCCAGACGGTCACCACGACATGGCGTCCGCTGTAGCCGGAGGTGCTGACATCCGTGACGTAGTGCGGCTGGTAGGGGTACCTGCCGGTCCTCTTCACCAGCTCGAGGTCGTCCCACCCGATCAGCTGGTACTCCGGGTTGAAGCCCTGTTTGGTGACGTAGACCTCGAGCCAGTCCGCGCCGTGCCGTGCCTCGTCGTAGAGGTCGACGGTGAAGTCGGAGCCGATGTCGGTCATCTTCCACGGTCCGGGGCGGTCGAGGGGACGGTAGTTCGTCTCACCCTGGCCGCCGGCGCTGCAGATCTGGCCGTTGGGGATGACCTGCTTGTAGTTGTCGCCGGTGTTGTTGGCGTAGACGGCCTTCCACGCGCCGATGGCGTTCGCGTTCTCGTGGTAGGTCCGGTAGCACATCGGGTCCTGGGACTCGTCGGGCTCGGTGTAGCCCCAGCGCTGCAGGCAGCCGTAGTTGCGGGTCTCGGGGGTGATGACGGTGCCGTGTGCGGAGGCCGTCGGTGCCTGGATGACGCCCAGGAGGGCGGTGGCCAGTACGGCGGAGCTCAGCGCGACGGCGCGGGACAGCGTTGCGGGTATGCGGTTCATGGTCCTCTTCCTCCGTGTGTGTGGAGATCACGGGCCGGTCCCGACCAGTGATTTAGGTGCACATGACAGCTTGTGATGCGGTCAGGCGTTGTTCAGGTGGGTGCTCACCTCCTCTCGCCGGCGCGCGAGCCGGTTCAGCAGAGCGGTCAGGGACCACTGGCCGGGGCCGAGGGCGGCGATGAGCAGGAAGGCCCAGCAGAACAGCGCGGCGCTCTCGCCACCGTTCTCGATGGGGAACAGCCCGTCGCCCTGGTGGTTGACGAAGTAGGCGTAGGCCATGGACCCGGAGCACAGAAGTGCTGCCGTGCGCGTGCTCAGTCCGATCAGCACGAGTGTTCCGCCGATCAGCTGGATCACTGCGGCCCACCAGCTGGGCCACTCCCCGGTGCTGGGCATCTCGCCGTGCGGGCCGCCCAGGATGTTGAACAGGGTGGCGGCTCCGTGGCAGGCGAAGAGCAGGCCGGTCACGATGCGGAAGAGGCTCAGGACGGGCCCTTCGAACCTGGCTGTTGGCATGTGCCTCATGCCTTTCTGCGCGGGAGGAGGGGTTGGGTTGCTGCTGGGCCCGGTCGCGGGTGGCCCGCTGCGGTGGTGGCCACCCGCGATCAAGTGGCTAGGCGGTGAGGCTGAACTTCTGGCTGGCCCAGGTGCTGCAGTCCCACAGGTGGAGGCGGGCCCCGTTGGCAGTGCTCTGGCCCTCGACATCGAGGCAGCGGCCGGACTTGAGGTTCTTCAGGGTGCCGTTGGCCTGGAAGGCCCACTTCTGGCTGTCCCAGCCGCCGCAGTCCCACAGGTGCGCCTTGGTGCCGTTGGCGGTGTAACCGCCTTCGACGTCCAGGCACTTGCCGCCGGACTTGAGCTGCTGGCCGTCCAGCGTCCACGTCATCGAGGCTGTGTTGGCGCAGGTCCACTGCTGGATCGGGGTGCCATTGGCCGTACCGGCTGCGGCGCGGTCGATGCACTTGGTGCTGCCGCCGTTGACGATCCGGTCGGAGTCCGTGCTGGGTTCGGGGTCAGGGGTGGGGTTGCCGCCGGCGCCCCAGGCGTTCCAGTTGTCCCAGGTCTCCGCGTCGAAGCCGAGGCGGCCGGGCTGGTCCGCTCCCCAGTTGGTGCCGGACTTGTTGATGACGGTGCCGCCGACGGTGTAGTTCTCGAGCTTGAGGCCCTTGCTCTGGGTCGTCTCGTTGCCCAGGGTGACCTTCTGGCCGGCGGTATTGGTGTAGCGCTTGAGGAGGCTGACCTGGCTGCCCGGGTCGAGGCCGTTCCAGCTGTCGATCTTCAGGTTCTTGACGTGGATGTTCTCGGTGCCGGAGAGCGCGAAGACGCGGATCGCGCAGTTGGTCCGGCCTTCGACGGTGATGTTCTCGAAGGTCATGTTCTGGACCTTCGTGTTGGGGTCGGCCTTGGTGGTGGACCCCATGTCCTCCCAGTGGGAGGAGGAGTTGAGGATGCAGGTGTTGTACTTGACGTCCTTCCAGTACATCCGGTTGTGGATGACGTGGGTGTTGGTCACCCGGACGTTGTCGATGTTGCGGGGGGTCCAGCCCCACTGGATGACGGGGCCGTTCTCGTTTTTCCAGATGACGGTGTTATCGATGTTGACGTCGCTGTGGTACATCTTCAGGACGTCGTCGTTGGCGTTGAAGAACGTGTTCTTCATGGTGCTGCCGCGGTAGAGCTCGATGCCGTCGGTCTGCCAGTACCAGGAGCCGACCTGCTTGTAGTTGTCGACGCGCATCTGGAAGGTCTGCTCGTTGCCGTAGACGACGAACGAGTGGTAGGGCGGTTCGTTGATCGTCACGCCCTGTAGATCGAGGTACTGCTGGGCGTCGGCGGACTGGAACTGGAGCATCTTCACGCAGGAGGCGTGACAGTTCGACGCCCCGCTGAGGTGGTCGTAGTTGTTGTTGGTGTCCGCCTCGTAGACGTACTGCTCACCGGAGAGGACCCCGTACCCGGTCACCTTGTACAGGCCCTGGGTGTCGTGGAAGAAGCGGAAGGCGCCCTTCACGTACGCGCCGGGTGCGAGGTAGACCCACTTGACGTTGGCCGGGAGCACCGCGTGGTACTTCGAGCCCATGGTGTACGTGCCCGGGCGGAAGTAGATGATGTCCTGGCTGATGTTGTTCAGGTTGGTGACCTGGCCGGGCTCGGGGTAGTGGATGCTCCCCGACGCGGCGGTGGGGATCAGCCGCTCCTTCTCCGCGCCGGTCGGCGTCGGCTCGGCGAAGATCATCATCGAGTTGCGGGGCTCGGTGTGGATGGCCCGGTTGTTGCCGCCGCCGGTGGTGGTCAGCTTGCCGGCGTCGCCGGCCGGTCCGGACATGTCGTTGTAGGCCGTGTACAGCTGCGGGTCGAACTCGACCGAGAAGCGGTACCCCTTCGAGCTGTAGGGCACCTTGACCCGGACGGTCTTGCTGTTGACCAGCTCCTTGTCGAAGTTCAAACTGCTCGGCTTGATCCTGACCTGGTCGGCCGAGGAGATGCTCTGGTCGGTGCGCAGTGACACGTCGACCCACACGTCAGCCGTGTACTGGAACGACGACCAGCTCATGGTGAGGTTCGCCGAGGCGGCGAACTCCGCGCCGTCCTCCTTGGTGTAGCCGATCTTTCCCTTGCCGCTGCGGGGGATGCTCATGTACGCGAACGAGTCGTACTTCGTGGTCGGCGCCGCGGCCGTGGCGACCTTCACGTCGTAGAAGGAGGACCGCCGCACCTTGTCACCGCCCACCGGGCTGCTCGTGTTGAACTCGTGGTTGTCGTGCCACCAGGTCTGCAGCTGCTCGCTGTTCGCGGTCTCTCCCGCCGCTCCCGCCGCTCCCGCTGCGGGTGCCGCGAGTACCGCGGCCGCGGGGACGAGCTGCCCGGTCGGAGCGGGCGCGGCCGAGGCCAGGGTGCTGGCGGGTACGACGGCTCCGGCGAGCGCCAGTGCCAGGCCGGCGGCGATGGCCGCCAGTGGGTTGAGCCGTCGCAGTCTTCCTGCGGGCATGATGATGTCCTCTCTTCGATGAGTCGGGGCATGGCCCCCAGGGCGCCCGCCCGGGGGCGGGCACGGACACCGCCGGCACAGCTGGAACAGCTGTGTAGCGGAGTCATCGGTGCATGCGGTCGCCCGTTGCCGGGGCTGACCGGGGTGCGGCACTCGTCCTGGTCGGCGGTTTGTCTCTCTTCGGGGGAGCCGGCTGACGCAGTCCACGCGGGGATCATTCGCAGGGCCAGGAGCACAGGACACCGGTCCTGCGAGCACAGCGAACCGGTCCTGCCCGCCCCGAGGGGTGAGGGGCTGCAGATGTGGCGGCGACCTGTGACCCAACAGGCCCTGGCTCCGCCCCGGTTGCCGGTTAACTTCCCGTCATTTCTTCCCCGTGTCAATGAAATGAACAGGATTCTTCGACCTATGAGACCAGCGTGTGCATAACAAGAAGTACAAAAGACGCAAAGCGACTACGAGCGTCCGGTTGGAGTGGGCCATCACGGTTGCGTAACGCGATGTTTTCTTCCTTGACGCACTTAAAGGCTGCGGGACACACTCCCGTCATAAGCAGCGACGCCGACTTCCACAGGTCGACGGCGTCCCAGCCGCAGGAGGCACGATGACGATCTCTGCAACGCTTGGCAGTACCGGCCCCGCGCATACGGGGAGCCCTCGCCACCCGCATCGGGTTCGATGGCTCTGAACCCGATGTAACGGCCCTGACAGACCACTACCTGGAGGCACCGCGTGATGAGTCCGTCCAAGATCCGGTTCTCGGAGCTTGTCAGTGAGCAGACCAGGGCGGAGATCTTCGCGACCGTGCTCACCGCAGGACCCATCTCGCGCACCCAGCTCGCCCAGCGCCTGGGCCTGGTGCCCTCCTCCGTCACCCGCATGCTGCCGCCGCTGCTCGAGCATGACTACCTGCGTGAGAGCGACCCGGTTGCCCAGGGGCGGGGCAGGCCGCAGAAGATGCTGCACGTCAATCCCGACAAGCACGTGGTCGTCGGCATGAAGATCGCCCCTGGACGGGTCTTTGGCGTCGTCACCGACATGGCGGCCAACGTCCTGGCCCGGGACGAGGAGCCCCTGGCCGACCGCACCCCCCAGACCGCCCTGTCCGCTGCCGCCTCCCTGACCGGCAGGCTCCTCGCAGAGGCGCCCGAAGCGGCGGACAGGGTGCTCGGCCTCGGTGTCGGGGTCAGCGGCCACGTCGATTCGGCAGCCGGGATCTGCCGCTACTCGGCCCTGCTCGACTGGAACAAGGTCGACGTGGCCGGGCCCCTGCGGGAAGCGACCGGGCTGTCGGTGGTCGTCAACAACGACGTCAACACCCTGGTCGTCGCCGAACGATGGTTCGGCGAAGGCCGCGACATCGACTCCTTCGCCGTGGTCACCGTCGGCCCCGGCATCGGCTGCGGCCTGCTCCTGGACGGTGCCCTGTTCTCCGGCGCCACCGGACTCGCGGGCGAACTCGGCCACCTGCCCCTGGACCCCTCCGGGCCCATGTGCAGCTGCGGCCGACGCGGCTGCCTCGAAGCCCTGGCGGGCGACCGCGCCATCCTGCGTCACCTCGCAGACGGCGGATTTCCCTGCGACACGATCACCGACGCCATCGAGCTCGCGCGAGGCGACGCCGGGGCCGCCCGCACCGTGGCCCGATCCGCCTTCGCCGAAGCCGGCACCGCCCTCGGCAGAGGCGTGGCCGGCATGTGCAACCTGCTCAACCTGCAGAAGATCATCATCGCCGGCGAAGGCGCGGTCGCCTACGACCTGTTCGGCCCGCACATGAGCAGGGCGATGGAAGCCCAGGCGTTCTCCACCGCGGCCACCGACTGCGACATCCACGTCGACCCCGCCCGCCACGACCTCTGGGCCCGGGGCGCCGCCTGCCTCGTCATCCGCGACACCGTGGGCGCGGCCATCTCCTGACCCACGGCGCCCGCCGATGCTGCGGCAACCCACCACCCGCAAAGTCACTAAAAGTAACCATGCGAACACTATGAGGTTTGACGTGCCCGAAATCGAAGCCAAGCCCGCCGACGCCTGGTGGAGCGAAGCGGTGGTGTACCAGATCTACCCCCGCAGCTTCGCAGACTCGAACGCGGACGGCATCGGCGACCTGCAAGGCATCATCGAACGGCTCGACTACCTGGCCCAGCTCGGCATCGACGTCCTGTGGCTGTCCCCTGTCTACCCGTCCCCGCACGACGACAACGGATACGACATCAGCGACTACCAGGACATCGACCCGCTCTTCGGAACCCTCGCCGACTTCGACCGGCTCCTGGCCGCCGTCCACGAGCGCGGCATGAAGCTCGTCATGGACCTGGTCGTCAACCACACCTCCGACGAACACCCCTGGTTCACCGCCTCCCGCAACGAAGGCCCGCAGGGCAGCAAGCGGGACTGGTACATCTGGCGCCCTGCCCGCGAAGGCATGGAGCCGGGCACCCCGGGTGCGGAACCCAACAACTGGGGCTCCTTCTTCTCCGGCCCCACCTGGACCTACGACGAGAAGAGCGGCGAGTACTACCTGCACTTGTTCTCCCGCAAGCAGCCGGACCTCAACTGGGAGAACCCCACCGTGCGCCAGGCGGTCCACGCCCTGATGCGCTGGTGGCTCGACCGGGGCGTCGACGGCTTCCGCATGGATGTCATCAACCTCATCTCCAAGACCCCTGGCCTTCCCGACGGCATCGTGCACGAGGGTGCCTTGCACGGGGACGGCAGCCCCCACTACATCTGCGGCCCCCGCATCCACGAGTACCTGGCGGAGATGCACCGTGAGGTCTTCGAAGGCCACCCTCGCCGCCTGCTGACCGTCGGCGAAATGCCCGGGGTCACTGTCGGGGACGCCAAGCTGTTCACCGACCCCGCCCGCCGCGAGGTCGACATGGTGTTCCAGTTCGAACACGTGGGACTCGACCAGGGCCCCGGCGGCAAGTTCGACGTCCGCCCGCTGAAGCTGACCGACCTCAAGGCCAGCCTCGGCCGCTGGCAGACCGGTCTGGGCGAGACAGGCTGGAACAGCCTCTACTGGAACAACCACGACCAGCCCCGCGTCGTCTCCCGCTTCGGTGACGACAGCCCCGCCCACCGCGACCGCTCCGCGAAGCTCCTCGCCACCGTGCTCCACCTGCACCGCGGAACCCCTTACGTGTACCAGGGCGAAGAGCTCGCCATGGCCAACACCCGTTTCGCCTCTATCGATGACTTCCGCGACATCGAGTCCCTCAACTACCACCGCGAGCAGACCGCCCACGGTGTCGACGAGGAACAGGTCCTGGCCGGACTCCGGCACCGCAGCCGGGACAACGCCCGCACCCCCATGCAGTGGGACACCACCCAGCACGCCGGCTTCACCACCGGCACCCCCTGGATCCAGGTGAACCCCGACCACACCCGCGTCAACGCCAAGGCCCAGCTCGCCGACCCGGACTCGGTCTTCCACTACTACCGCCGCCTGATCGCCCTGCGGCACACCGAACCCGTCCTCACCCACGGCGACTTCCACATGCTGCACCCCGACCACGAGCGGCTCTACGCCTTCACCCGCCACCACGCGGCATCCGGCACCGAACTGCTGGTCCTCGCCAACTTCAGCGGAGCCGACCTCACCGTCGACCTGCCCGACGGCTGGGAGCACAGCGAAACCCTCATCGCCAACGTCCCGGCCACCACACCTCTCACGGCCCCGCACACCCTGCAGCCCTGGGAAGCCCGAGTCCACCGCCGCACCACCTGACCAGCCCCACCTGAACACCCGTACCGCCTCCCCCCGCACCGCCCTGACCCTGCACACCCAAGGAATCCTCATGACGAACATGCGCTTCCGTGCTCCGCGCCGCACCACCCGGCGAGCCCTGCTCGCCGTGTCCGCGCTGGCACTCGTGGCACCGCTGACCGCCTGCGGCGGCGGATCGGACACCGCCGAGGGAGACGGCAGGACTCTGCGCCTGTGGCACTACGAGCAGGAGGACGGCGCCCTGAGCAACGCCTGGGACTCGGCCATCGCGGAGTTCAAGAAGACCCACCCCGACGTGAAGGTCGTCTTCGAACGCAAGACGTTCGAGCAGATACAGCAGAACGCCGGCATGATCCTGAACTCCGACAAGGCGCCCGACGTCATGGAGTACAACAAGGGCAATGCCACCACCGGACTGCTCGCCAAGCAGGGCCTGCTCACCGACCTGACCTCCGTCGCGAAGGAACGCGGCTGGGACAAGAAGATCAGCGAGAGCGCGTCCGTCACCGCCCGCTACGACGCCAACGGTGAAATGGGCGGCGACAAGTGGTACGGCGTCCCCAACTACGGCGAGTTCGTCCTGGCGTACTACAACGACGACCTCTTCAAGAAGCACCACATCACCAAGCCCACCGACCTCCAGAGCTTCGAGGCGGCCCTGGCCGACTTCAAGGCCGCCGGGATTACCCCGCTCGCCAACGCCGGCAACGACCACCCCGCCGGCCACTGGCTCTACCTCCTGGCCCTGGCCAAGGCCAATGACGCCTGGGTCGACGACTACCAGCTCTACAAGGGCAAGGTCGACTTCCACGGCCCGGAGTGGACCTACGCGGTCGAAACGTACAAGGACTGGCTCGACAAGGGCTACTTCGAGAAGAAGGACGTCGGCCTCAAGGGCAGCGACATGACCGAGCAGTTCGTCTCGCAGAAGCGCCCGATCATGGTCGGCGGCAACTGGTGGTTCGGCGGCCTGACCACGGACATCACCGACTTCTCCTGGTCCACCGCCGCCTACCCCGGCAGCAGGAAGACCCTCGGCTCCGGCGGCAACCACTGGGTCGTGCCCACCAAGGCGAAGAACAAGAAGCTCGCCGAGGACTTCATCGACATCACCATGTCGGACAGGATCCAGAAGATCCTCGGGGAAGAGGGCAACGTCCCGCTCGCCGTGAAGCCGGACTCCATCGAGAACCCCAAGTCCCGCGAGCTCATCACCGCGTTCAACACCTACCAGGACGGCAAGGGGCTCGCCTTCTACCCGGACTGGCCGGCACCCGGCTACTACGACACCTGGATGGGCGCCACCCAGAACCTCATGAACGGCGGCAAGCCCCACGCCGTCCTCGACGAGCTCCAGGCCCCCTACGAGAAGTACACCGCCACCCGGCGCTGAGACCGACCCGCCCGTCAGTCCCTTCTTCCCGGGGACGGCGGCCCGCCCGCACAGGGCCGCCGTCCCGCCCGTCTTGGAGCAACAGTGAAAACCACACGTCACCCGCGGCCCACGGGATACGCCGTCTTCCTCGCCCCCGGCCTGCTGCTCAGCCTGCTCTTCCTCGTCGTCCCGCTGGTGATGACCTTCTACTACAGCCTCACCCAATGGCAGGGCGTCGGAGAGCCCACCTGGATCGGCTTCGACAACTACACCCGCCTGTTCAGCGACGCCGACTTCTGGGCCTCGTTCCGCAACATCGCCTTCGTCATCGTCGGCATCGCCGTCGTCCCCACCCTGCTCGGGCTCTTCCTCGCCGCTCTGCTGTTCGACTACATCGGCAAGAAGCACGGAGACGGGTTCGTCAGCCTCTTCCGCTCGGGCCTCTACCTGCCCCAGGTCATCCCCGTCGCCGTCACCGGGCTGATGTGGGGCTGGATCCTGGCCCCCGAAGGCGCCGTCAACAGCGTCCTCGAAAAGATCGGCCTGAACTCCCTCGCCCAGAACTGGCTCGGAGACCCCGACCTTGCCCTGTGGATGGTCCTCGCCGTCCTTGTCTGGATGCAGCTCGGCTACCCGCTGGTGCTGTTCCTGTCCGGGCTCCAGCGCATCGACCCCGAACTGTACGAAGCCGCCTCCCTCGACGGCGCCACCTGGTGGCAGCGCTTCACCCGGATCACCGTGCCCATCCTGCGGCCCGAGGTCTACGTCGTCCTTGTCACCACCACCATCGCCGGCCTGAAGGTCTTCGCCCAGATCTTCGTCCTCACCGGCGGCGGCCCCGGCAACTCGACCCTCGTCCCCGCCTACTTCGCCTACCAGAACTTCTTCGAGCGCGCCGACGTCGGATACGGCTCCGCGATCTCCAGCACGATCACCCTGCTCGTGCTGATCATCGCCGGAACGATGCTCACCCGCCAGGCCCGCGAGGACGGATGACCATGACCACGCACACCACTTCCACGGCACCCCCCGGCCACCGGCGCAAAGCGGTCAAGGCGGAAGCGGGTGAAGCCAAGGCCACGGGCAACCGCCGCAGCCCCGGCTCCTACGCCGTCCTGGGCGCCGTCGCCGTGTTCGTCCTCGCGTTCCTGGCACCCTTCATCGTCATCCTGCTCAACTCCTTCAAAACCAGCGCGGACTTCCGCAGCAACGGGTCGCTGTCTCTTCCCGCCCAGTGGAACTGGAGCATCATCGCTGAGGTCTGGGACCGCGTCGGCTTCACCCAGAAACTCCTCAACAGCATCCAGATCAGCCTCGGCGTCGTCCTCATCGCCGTCCTGCTCGCGCTCTTCAACGCCTACGCCATCGGCATCGGCCGCATCCGCTGGCGCACCCCCTTCCTCATCTTCTTCCTCGGCGTCAACGTCCTGCCGCAAGAGGGCCTCGTCTACCCCATCTACTACCTCTTCAAGGAGATGGGCCTCTACGACGGGAAACTCGGCTACACCATCCTGGTCGGCATCACCTACAGCGCCTTCGGCACCTACCTGCTCTCCTCCGTCTTCGCAGGCTTCCCCCGCGAACTCATCGAAGCAGCCTCCATGGACGGAGCCGGCCGCTGGACCATCCTGTGGCGCATCGTCCTGCCCATGAGCTGGCCCACCCTCTCGGTGATGTGCGTCTTCTTCTTCGTCTGGAGCTGGAACGAGTTCCTCTACCCACTCGTCCTCCTCATCTCCAACGACAACCAGACCGTCCCCCTCGGCCTGTCCGTCATGCAAGGCCAATACACCAGCGACCCCACCGCCATGAGCGCCGCAGCCCTCCTCGGCATCGTCCCCATGGTCGTCTTCTTCCTCATATTCCAGCGCTCCCTCACCCGCGGCATGACCGCCGGAGCCGTCAAGTAGCCCACCCGCAACACCCCGAAGCCACCCCGGATCCGGCACGCACTGCCCCGCCGCCGGATCCGGGGTACACCCACGCCTGCGGAGGGGCCCGCACCGCACGGCTCGAGCCGGTGACTCACGTCGAATCTCCTCTCCCGAAGAAGGGGGGCTGGCCATGACGCTCGTTTGACGCTCCGGACGCCCGCAGACGGTAGATCGGGTCGCTGAACAGGCTCTGAACTGAGCTTTTCCGGTCCTGCTGGAGCCGGCATCCTTTCGATGGCTCATCACGTGAAGAGCGCGGTGCACGGAAGCCGTCGCTCCTGGTTCACAGTCCCAGAAAAGTCCCGGGGACTCCGTCACACCCCGCCTCGACTCGCATGTGTCCAGGTCAGAGAGGGTGTGACGGTGCCATTTTTGCCGGCTTTCAGATGTCCCGGAAGTGAGGTGGGCGGTGGTGACGTGGCAGCCGGGCTCAGAGACCACCCAACCCCGGCGACGCGTCCACGATGACCTCCGGCTCTACCGGGCGGGCTTCGGGCGGTCGTACCGGAGGTGCGGGGGGCGGGCCGAGGACGTGGTCGGCCGGCAAGACATCCAGCCTGCCCGTGGCGCGCGACCTCGCATACGAGGCGGGGCGCGCGGGTGGGCTCCGAGCGGCCGGGCTCGGACGGCCCGTCGCCCACGCCCTCACCGTCCGCGGTGAACGGCCCGCACGGCTCGTCGGCCGACACGGCCGAGATCGCAGTCCGGCCCGCAGGGGTCACCTCTCCGTAAACGGCGCGGGCGAACTTGTACCGCTGCGTGCGAAGGCGTACCGCCAGGAGAAGCGGTGGGTAGGCCAGCAGGGGCAGATACGCGTGGCACAGCACCGCGACGATGATCCCCGCCACGGCGAAGACGCGGAACCTCCGGACCGTCCGCGCGAAGCCGTGCAGGGCTGCGTAGCAGGCGCGCAGCACGGGATGGTCGCCGAACACGCCGAGTGGGGCGGTCGCGTCGCGGAGCAGGCCGTCCGCGACGAGCTGTTCGCGCACCGCCTGCACGGGGGGCGCGGTGGGGTACACAGTGAGCCGGCCAGCGTGCTCCGTCGTCCCCCTCGGTCTGCTGCTCCCAGGTGTCGCGTACGGCGGCCTCGACGTCGTCCCGGGGCTCGCCGGAGAGCGTGGCCGTGATCCGGTACGGCGTCCGCCGTTCCACCGCGGCCCGGCCCTCCGGGTGCATCCGCACCAGGACGGTCTCGGCCACCCGCGAGCCCTCGCCGCACAGGTAGGCCAGTTCGTACAGGTCGAGCCGGTTCTCCACCGGCCTCACCGACCCGCTCAGGCCACGTACGGCCCGGTGAGCGGCGCTCAACCGCCGTTCAGGACCGACGAGCAGCGCGAACGCTGCGAGGGTGAGCAGGACAACCACCCCGTTTCCCATCCACGTGCCCGCCGTTCCCCCTTCCCATGGCCGCGACCCCGGCCCCCGCCCACGTTCGTCCGGCCGAGGAGGGCATGCCCGGCGGGCGGCCGCGGAAGTCCTCGTTCCGGCACCGCACCCGAAACCGCCGCGCCCCGAGGCCCTGCGGAAAGGTGGCGCAGGCTTCCGGGAACGCCCGATCCCCGTCATCCTGGACGCCGGTCAAGAAACGCGACACCCGAATTGACGCCGGTACCCCACGACACCCGGCTCTCGACTCGGAGGATGAATCCGCGTGCGATCCCTCCTGCGCATCGCCCTGCTCGCTCTCGTCGTCCTGCCGGCCGGTCTGCTCACGGCCACCCCGGGCGCGGCGGTCCCGAACTTCAAGGCCCCCTACCCCTGCGGTCAGCAGTGGACCTACAGCCACCACTCGGCCGAGGTCCGCCTCGCCCTCGACTTCGTCCGGACCGACGGCGGAGCCACGGCGGGCGCCCCCATTGCTGGTCTCGGCGGCCGGTACCGCCTACCGCTACGCGCAGCCCAGGGGCGCGGGCAACTACATCGCCGTCGACCACGGCGACCGTCCGACGCTGTTATGCCCGAGGTGTGGGTGATCGACGATGTGTCGATTCCCAAGTGCGGGCGGGCGTCGGCCGGGGTGGCCCGCCAGTACTGCGGAGCCCTTGGCAAGCGGGGGAACGGCCAGGTCGCGGTCAGTGTCCACGCAGCGACCGATGCTGCGTCGTGTCCACTGGACTGGCAGTTGTATCTGCCCCGGGGTGGACGGACGAGCCGGGCCGCTGCCATCGGGCAGGCATCCCCGACGAGATCGTCCATCAGGAGAAATGGCGGCTCGCGCTCGGTCTGCTGGACAACGTGACCGGTTGGGGACTGACCGCACCGGTTGTGGTCGCCGACGCGGGCTACGGCGTCAGCACCCCCTTCCGGCACGGCCTTCAGGAACCGGGCCTGCCCTACGTGCTCGCACTGACCGGGAAGGAAGTCGCGCACCAGCTCGACATCGACCCGCACCAGCCGGGTTGTGGAGGACCGGGCCCGCCGACCCTTCCTCGCTACCGGACGGCGCCGCGCGCTCTTTCCCTCCACACGGTTGATGCCGCTGCCGCCGGCCACTTCACCGAGGTGAGCCGGCGGCAGGGCAGCAAGGGGCCGATGACCTCACGGTTCGCCGTCCTGACCTTGAGGCCGGCGCGCAAGCAGTCTTTGGCAGGCGCCCAGGCGGCGGGCGGCGGACGCAACCAGTGGGACGGTGTCCTGCCCACTTCCGCCCTCCTGGTGGAATGGCCCGCCGGGGGAGAGGCGCCGACGGGCTATTAAATATCGAACCTGCCGCCCGAAACGCACATCGCGACCTAAGCTACGTCGATGGTCACCATGACCTCATCGTAGGCACCAACCGTGTCCTCAGAGACGCCAGACCTGACGAAGCACTACCAGTCGGTCGATCAGACACTTCGTCGGCCGACTGCCAGTCAGTCAGCGGGCAGGCCGAACCAGCGGACGAGTACGGGTCGTGCGTCGTCGGAGGCTTCCTCGGGCCCGCGGGCATAGCGCGCGAGCAGGGCCAGATAGTCGTCATGGAACGCGTCCAGCTCCTCCTTCGTGAGGTGGACGAGGCCGCGTGAACCCCGCATCCAGCCTTCAGACTCCGCCTGTCCGGCGGTGAACTGCCGGGCGAGCTCGACGTCCTCCTCCATCCTCATCCGGTCCAGCTCGGCCGACATGGCGCGCTCGGCTTCCGTCAGCTCGCCCTGCGGCGGTCTGCGGATGTCGAGGCCGCGCACGCCGCGCCACCAGCGCTCACGCCCGGTGGAGCGCTCGGGGATGTCTTCGATGAGGCCACTGCGCTCCAGCATGCGCAGGTGGTAGCTCAGCGTCCCTGTGTTCTCGCCGAGGGCGGCGGCCAGCGTGGTTGAGGTGGCCGGGCCCGCCGCGCCGAGGTGGCGCAGGATGCGCAGGCGCAGGGGGTGCGAGAGGGCCTTGAGCACCTCGGGGCTGTTGACCGTGCGCCGCTCTGAGGCCTCCGCTCTCCGCTCTTTCGTCATGGCGGCAGTCTATCCGGATGGCAGCTATTTATCTGCAGACCTTTCTCTGCAGAGAATCCTCTGCAATACTGGGGCGTATGACGCCGAACCGAGTGACCTTGAATCGCGCAGTCCGCCGCTTCACAAGTGCTGCCGTGGGGGCGCTGCTTGCCGGACTCGCTCTGGGCGCCGCACCCACGTATGGAGCTGAAAGGGCCGCGGATCTGCCCCAGTTCGACTTCTCCGCCTGCCCGACCGTCGATGAGCTGCCCACGGGTGCGGACCCCGGGACCTGGCGCTGCGAGGTCATGCACGCCACGGGGCATCTGCGCATGGGCGCCGTCGACGAGCCGCTCACCGAACCTATGGAGATCACCTTTGCGGAAGGCCGTGTGGACGGTGAGTTCCGCCAGGTCTTCGGGGAGATGACCGCTGCGTCAATCCGAGTGGGAGGCACCATGTTGACTTTGACTCCGCAGTACGGCGGCTACTCGGACTTCCTGTCCGACGACACCCGGCGCGGCGAGTTCGACATCAAGTTCGTCATAGGCTCGGCGCACGGGCTGCTGGCCCTGCCGTGGTCGGGCTGCTCGGTGGGCAGCGATGAGGACGCCCTCCACCTGGTGCTCAAGGACACCGATCCCACCAGGGTGATATCCAAGGACCCCCTGGTCGCCGCCTTCGGTGCCCAGGACGCGGAGTTCGCCGCCCCGGGCACCAGTGGCTGCGGCCCTCTTGGCCGCGCGCTCGACCGGGCCCTGGGCCTGCCATCCGCGGCGGGAGGGAACGCCTTCGACATGGATGTCACGGTATCCATCCGGCCCTACATGTAGACCGGTTTCAGCTGAGTGATCGGCGAGACCTGGAAGCTCGAGGGCGTGATCGTCTCCCAGCGCGTCCTCGGACTGCGACCGGGACTACAGCATCACCACCGAGCAGGCGGGCGGGGAGATCGCCAACGCCCACGCCACCCAGTGCTGGGGGCGCTACCCGGGACCTGCCGACCCGCCCCGACGACGTCACCGCCCGCGAGATCGTGCGCCGGCGGCTGCACTCGGAGCGCCGCTCGGACTTCGACGTCACGGTCTACCTCACCAGCTTCCACCTGGACCGCCTCGCCCTCCAGCGCTCCACCGAGTGGATCGAGGAGGAACCGCAGAGCCTTGCGGACGACCAGCCGGAGATCCTGACCGCCAAGCCGCGCACCTGCGGCACCGGCACAGAGTTCACGATCCTGCGCTTCTCCAGGAGCTGGCCGGACGCTCTCCGTACCGGCCCCGCCCGTCGCACGTCGGCGGCCGGGGCCGGGCGGTTTCCGCCCGGTCAGCCGAGACCAGGCGACCGGCCCTTCCCGGAGGTCACCGTGCCCCTCACCCGCCGCACCTCTCATGGACGCTGTCGGCGTACGCCTGAACGTGCCCAACCCGTACAGGTGAACGTGCTCAGTTGGTGATGGCTGACCACGGGCTCTCGTCAGTCCGCTGTAGACGGTCGACGGCACCGGGCGGCCAGGCCGCTTCTCATGCCATCGTGATGACAGCCTTGCCCGCAGCGTGGCCGTTCTCGACGGAGGCGAGTGCGGTCAGGGCGTCGGAGAGCGGATGGACCGCAGTGATCACGGGTGCGAGAACTCCGTCGAGGGCCAGCCTGGCGGACCGCTCCAGACTTTCCCGGTCGAGGCGCCGCTCGACGAAACGCCCACCGAGATCGGACACGGACATATCACCCACGGCAATGACGTTGCGGGGATCTCGGGCCAGTGGAGCGACCGTCCGCAGCGAGGTGCCTCCGACCAGGTCGACGATCCCGTCGAAGCCGTCCGGAACCAGCTCGCGTGCCGCGGTGCCGACGTCCCCGGCGGTGTAGTCGATGAACCGCACCCCGATGGCCTCGGCCTGCTCGCGCTTGGCGGTACTCCCGGTGCCGATCACACGCAACTCGCGCCCGATGGCCAACCGGGCGACGACGAGGCCGACCCCACCCCCGACCCCGTTGACCAGGACCGTGGCACCGGCCGGGAGGCCGAGCTGGTCGAGCACGTCCACCGCGGTCGTCCCGGTCACGGGCAGTGTTGCCGCCACGGTCGCGGACAGGCCCGCAGGGATGCGCGCAGTGTTCGGCGCGGACAGCACCGTCGTCTCGGCGTAGGTGCCGCCACCAGTGAGTGCGAAGCCGAAGACCGCGTCACCCACATCAAGCCCGTCGACGTCCTCGCCCCGGGCGAGAACCGTTCCCGCTGCCTCCATCCCCAGCACAAGGGGAAACGGGCGCCCGCCGTCGAGCCCGGGGACCAGGCCCGAGCGCAGCATGTGGTCGAGGGGATTCACGCCGGCCACATCGACCCGGATCAGAACCTCACCGCGACCGGGGACGGGATCGGGACGATCGAAGAACTCCTGCACCTCGGGCCCGCCATACCTGCCGAAACCCCACGCCTGCCCCATCTTCTGCCGCCTCCCATGTGACCGACCCGGTGACTCCGGGCTCTGCAGTCATCCTCACCTCTCACATCGATGTCAGGGGCAAGTGACTGAGACGCAGGTCACAGCATCAGGCCGACCGTACCGTCGGCTCCGGGGCCGTGGACAGCTCCGCCCGATGCCGGCTGTTGGCCCTGATCAGCACGTCGAGTGCATCTCGGGTCTCGATCAGGTGCGCGACGTCGGCGTCGATCCGGTCGCGCTCGCGCATCATCGCCGTGAACGTCTCCTCGGCGACCGCCAGGTCACCCGGGACGTCCACACACGGCAGCACAGTCGCGATCACCCTGCTGGACATACCGGCGTCGAACAACTGTCGGATGAGTGACACGCGCTGGACTGCAGCATCGGGATAGTGACGCTGCCCCGCGTCGGAGCGTGAGCTGGTCAGCAGGCCCTGCTCTTCGTAGTACCGCAGTGAGCGCGGACTCGCGCCCGTGCGCGTGGACAACTCCCCGATCCGCATTCCTGGGAGCCTACGCCCGCGTGCTCCCGGTGCAGACGCCGGCGAGTCATGGATGCCCACGGACGCCGCTACAACCACAGGGCTGTCGCCCCGGCCCCACAACTGAGCACGTCCATATGTACGCGCCTGAGCACTCTCCTCGGCACGCCGACACCTGGTGCCGGTTCCCGCGGTCGTGCGCGGACTGCCAGGCGTGGATGCCCTCCGGCCAGTACGGTTCCCGCTGCTCCCCTGCCAGCACTGACATGGCCCGGACCGGCCCGGACCTCAAGACCAAGAGCTCCTACGTGACCGGCGCCTCCTCTTCCAGGACCCCGACCTTCACCGCGACGGTGATCCGACGCACGATCATGACCCGCGACCTGGACCTCGCCCGCGGCACCCTCGCCATTCACCGTGACCTGCTACCGGACACTGTCCATCTGGAGGAACTCAGCCATCGGATCACCGCCGGCTGGCTGGACTACCCGCCGTCGCCGGCCCGCCTCGACCAATCCCCACCTGCTCGTTAGCCAGCGATCAGCGCTCGACTTCGACCACCCCCCGTCGGGAAGACCCTGCTGCGCAGCGATGTGCCCCAAGGGCTGACTCTGGCCGGCCTGCGCCAGGACCGCATCCTCAACGAGGCGGTCGAGACCGCCGACCCGCTGAGATCGATGCGCCTGTACGGCAGCAAGGAGGCCACAGCCATGCCCTACGTCACCGCTGTTCACCCCGAGCGGACGGCCAGACCGGGTCCGGCACCGAGCGCGCACCGGTGACCCCATGTACGAGGCGCCCGAGCTGAAGAGCGTCAAGAAGCTCGACGAGACCCGCTACCGCCTCGGCCTTCCCAACACCTTCGTCCTTGGCTGACCGCTCCTCGGCTCTTGATCGGCGCCCACGAGGACCACCTGAGCAGACGTGACGTGCGGCGACCGGCACCCCATGTGGCGCCCCGCCCACGCCAGCACCATCGAGTCCGCTGGACCGGTCCCGGACATCGGCGGGCATGACCGCCGCCGCTGAAGCAGACCCACCTTGGCTGATCCGTGGACGCCGTCCTGGTCACCCGAGCAGGACGGCGCGAGCAGGCTTCACGCACCCGGCAGCGCTGTCAGAACTGCCCGCAGCACCGATCCTTGTGCGCGATCGTCGACCTGCGGACGTGATCGTTCCCGACACGCCTCAACGAGAGGTTGTGTGGCTGAGTGACGAGGTGGGGCGGTCGGGCGCGTGCGGGTCGTATTCGGAGACGCGCTGGGCTGCGTACCAACCGAGGGCGCGGACCATCGCCTTGTGGAGCGTCGGTGGGACCAGCGGGTCGAGGGTGTGCCAGGCGTGGTCGACGAGTTCGCGGGCTTCGGTGAGGCAGACATCGAGGGCGCCGTTGTGCATGAGCAGGTGGGACGCCTCGATGGCGCCGGCGTCGGTATGTGCGTTCAGAGCCGTCCGGAGGCATCGGCGGTCGGTCTCGTCGAGGAGGCCGGTGGCGTGGGCGACGGGGTAGGTGACGGTGCCGGTGGCGAGGTCTTCCGCGGGGGAGCGGACGGTGATCCCCTGTCGGTATTCGTCGGGGCTGACCTGACCGTACAGGTCGATGACGTCGTCGCTGATCTGGTAGGCGATGCCGACGTCCTCGAAGTACCGCGAGATAGCGGCGAGTTGTGGTTCGTCGGCGCCGGCGAGGATGGCGGTGATCCCCGCGAGGACCAGGTCGAACTGCGCCTGCTCCCGGAAGGACACGCGGAAGGTTCCGTCCTCTTCGCGGCGCAGCGCAGCCAGATCGCCCACAGTGATGTCGAGTCCCCCGTCCGCCTCGGTCACCGGCTGCCGCAGTAGCCGGTCGGGCAGCAGCGGGCCCTGTGCCAGAGCCTCGGACAGTGCGGTCCGCACCCGCGGATCCATGGCCTGGCCCCCCTCGAGCGCCTGGCGGACCACCCGTAGAGCGGTCGGCGTGATCCACGTGCCGTAGTTCAGGCCCGCGGGACTGTGGTGCGTGACGCACAGGCAGTAGCCGGGGCCGGTGGCCGGGTCCTGCGCGTCGTGATGACGCAGGATGCTGAGCGTCCAGGTGTGCTCCTGGCCATCCTCATCACGCAGGTGCCCGGTCAAGTATCAGATTTCGACACCGGCGGACGGGTGAGGAGCGCCGAAGGCCGCCGCATCGGCGGAACTGTGCGGCCCGTGGGGTGCCTGCGCAGGCACCTGCGCCAGGGAAGGGGGAAGGGGGGTGCTCATCTCGGCCTCCTGCACGACCGGACCACGGAGCAGGTCGCATGAAGCGGCCCCCGGCCCTCCGCCGCCACTTCACCCTCTTCGCGACCGCCACCCGCTACGCGCTCGTCGAGCATCTGCGCAACCGCTTCGCCATGGTCCTCGTTGCCCTGTTCATCCCCGCATGGACCGCGCTGGGGTTCCTGTCCGTGCCAAGCACCAAGATTGAATTCCGGCTGAGGGCGACCGGGGAGGTACTGACCCCCGGCGGCAACCAGAGCACCGAGATCACCGGCGTCCTCAACGCCGTCACCCTGATCATCGGGTTCATGATGTTCGCGGCCACCTTCACCGGCGGCCTCTTCGACCGCCGCCTGGCCTTGGCCGGCTACCCCCGCACCCACCTCGTCCTCGCCAAGATCACCGGCCTCGGTCTGGCCTCCGTCGGCGTCGCCACCTATGCAACCGCCCTCACCTGCACCTTCCAAGCACCAAAACAACCGGTCATCTTCGCCGCCGCACTGTTCTGCGTCGGGCTGACCTACGGCGCCCTCGGTGTCGCCTTCGGCTCACTGCTGCGCTGGGAGGTCGTGGGCATGTTCGCCATCCTGATGACCAGCGTCATCGACCTCGCCCTGCAAAACCCCCTCTACAGCTCCAGCTCCGACGGCTCCATCGTGCGCTCCCTGCCTTCCTACGGCGCCATGCAGGCCAGCACCGGCGCCGCACTCTCCACCACCTCCGTGACCGCATACCTTGCTGTCCAGCTCGTGTGGTTCGCTGCGGCCGCACTGGTCGGCTTCCTCGTCTTCCACCGCCGCACCCGCAACACCCTGGGCTAGGTCGGACAAACTCGCCTCGTCCCCCCACGGCAGCCGGAACACGACATGCAAGTACGTAGCTCTGATAACGCCTGACGAAATGGTCTTCAAAAGGATTGGATTCCGTGTGCAGCGTGGGGTGGCCCGGTCTCGGAAGTCCTCGCCACGTCTGTCGGAACGCCGTGACCGCGGGGAGTGTTTAGTCCTTGTTGGGCGGCGTCCGCTTCGAAGTTGGCCGGCGGCGGTCAGCCGGTCAGGCCGAGGGTGGTCAGGCGGTCGGGGTCGGTGAGGATGTCGAGTGCGGTGATGCGGCCGTCGCGGATGGTGAACGACATGACGGACAGCGGTCGTCGGTCCTCGGTGAACGAGACGACGCCGGGTGTGCCGTTGACCAGTACCAGGCGTGCGTTCGCCGCGAAGCGGGCGAAGGCGATGGCCTGGGACGCCACGTCACCCGCGCCACGGCGCAGAATGCTCGGGACGAGCGTGCCACCGTCGGAGCGCGCGACGACGTCGGGGTGAAGGACGGCCAGGAGCGCCTCGAAGTCGCCACCGCGGGAGGCGGCCAGAAAGGCGTCCACGACGTCGCGTTTGCGGGCGTTGTCCGTGTCGGCCGCCGGGGTGGCGCCCTGGACACGGCGGCGGGCGCGGCTGGCGAGCTGCCGGGTGGAGACCGTGGTGCGGCCGAGGACGGGGGCGATGTCGTCGAAGGGAACGTCGAACATGTCATGGAGGACGAAGGCGAGCCGCTCGTCCGGGGAAAGGGCCTGAACAACGATCATGAGTGCGATGCCCACCTCGTCAGCGATCAGAATCTCCCGCTCGGGGTCGACGCGGGTCGACGCGGTGACCACCGGGTCCGGCAGGCGGACCGACCCGTCCTGCTCGGGCAGCGGATCCTCGCGCCGCGAGGTACGCGAGCGCAGCATGTCCAGGCACACCCGGCCGACGACCGTGGTCAGCCAGGCCCCCAAGTTCCTCACCTCGCTCACGTCGGTGCGGCTGAACTTGAGCCAGGTTTCCTGGACAGCGTCCTCCGCCTCGGCGAGCGAACCCAGCATCCGGTAGGCGACCGCCCGCAAGCCCGGCCGCTCCACCTCGAAACAGTCGGCCAAAAGAAAACTTCCGCTCATCTGTCACACCCTCGCGCCCGGATCCGTCGGTCTAATGACAGACGCTAACGGATCACCAGGAGAGCATCGGATGAACACCGCAACCGCGACCACCGCCCGGATGAAGAACCCCGCTCTGGTCCTGCCGGACGCCATGAAGGGCATCCAGAACATCTACAAGGCCATGTACCAGGGTGGCGTCTCCCCGCAGATCCTGGAACTGGTCCATCTGCGGGCCAGCCAGATCAACGGCTGCAGCGCCTGCGTGTTCGCCGGTGTGGCGGGCGCGAAGAAGCACGGCGAGAGCGACGAACGCCTCCACGCCGTGGCCGCCTGGCGCGAGACCCCGTTCTTCACCGACCAGGAACGCACCGCCCTGGCCCTGACCGAGGCCGCCACCCGGATCGCCGACCGCTCGGGCAAGGCCGTTGCCGACGAGGTGTGGAACGAGGCCTTGGACCACTTCGACGAGGAGCAGCTCTCCGCGATCATCCTGATGATCGGCCTCACCAACTTCTTCAACCGCATCAACACCACCATCGAGGAGCCCGCCGGCACCACCTGGTGACCGGCGCTGCTGACGTTCCACAGGGGGCAAAGCGCATGCCCGCCCGCAGCGACGGTGTCGGTGGCCGCGGAGTTCCGTACGCCGGCAGCACCTTGAGCTCAGGGGGCGGGTGCCGTGTCACCGCTGCGATCACAGCCGCGGTCACGGCCCGTGGAGCCGGCACTGGAAGGGTTCTTCTCCACCTCCCCCGGGCCGGGGTGCCGGGGGAGGTTCCGGGGCGCGCACCTGTGTCGTGCAGGCGCGAGGAGGCGGGCCGCCGGCGTGAGTCGCCCGGGGCGGGCTCGCGCAGCCTCCCACACCGACCACCTGCGTCGACCGGGCCGGAGCTCCTGGTGGAGGGGGAGGCCCGATCCTGGTGGCGGAAGCGGCCCTGGGGCCGGCGGGCCCTGCGCTGAGGCTTCGGCCAGGTCGTGGTCAAGTTATGGGCGCTGGGCTGTGTGCGGGATCCCGGGCGTGTGCGGGTCTTTTTTTCCTTCCCAGGCCCCGGAGGGGCTTTTCGGAGAAGTAGCCGGCGCGCCGAGCACCGCGAGGACCAACCCCCGCCGAACACGCCGCCCTGATCGCCTCCCTCTTCGACGGAGGCTGGTGCGCCGCGAACCCCACCCCGGCTGATCTGACGTAAGGACTTCCAGCATCCGGCCCAGCACCGCGGTCACTCGTGTCCCACCCTCCTCTTACAGCGCCGCACCGGCGGACTCGGCCAGCTGAAGCCCGGTTGGGCCACTGGCCACACGGGCGCAGGTGAATTATTCGAATACCCGACTGCGGGTTCCTTGTTCTGGATAACGTGCGTGCCGGACGGCCGGGCGGAGCCGGTCCGTGACACTCGGGGACAGGGGTGCGGTGATGACGGACGATTCTTCGATCCGGGGTGGCGGGCTGTCGCGGCGCGGGCTGCTCGCGTCGGCCACCGGGGGCGGTGCGCTCTGGTTGCTGCGCGGGCTCATCCGGCCGGGCGACGCCCACGCGGCCTCGGCGCCGCCGAGCTTCCCGGCGGGGATCGACCTCCATCTGCGCGTCTACGAGAACTGGGCCGGTGAGATCCGTACCGACCCGCTGTGGACGTGCGTGCCGCGTGATCCTCAGGAGGTGCTCGATGTCGTCAACTGGGCTCATGGCGCCGGTTGGACGGTGCGCCCGCAGGGGCGGCGGCACGGCTGGGCGCCCCTGACGGTGGCCGACGGCACACCGGCGTCGGCCCAGGTCGTGCTGCTGGACACCACCGCACACCTGACCGCCATGTCGCTGGAGCAGGAGGCCGGTGACGGGTCGGCCCGGGTCCGGGTACAGGCCGGTGCCTCGCTCGAGACGCTGCTCGCGTTCGCCGGCGCGAGGGGATACGGAGTCGTCTCCGCGCCGGCACCCGGAGAGCTCTCGATCGGCGGTGCGCTCGCCATCGGGGCGCACGGCACAGCCGTCCCCGCCGTCGGCGAGAGCCCGTCGCCCGGCCAGGGGCACGGCTCGCTGAGCAACCTGGTCACCGAGGTGACCGCGGTCGTCTGGGACGGCGCCGTCGGCCGCTATGCCCTGCGGACCGTCGGCCGGGCGGAACCGGACTGCGGGGCGCTCCTGACCCACCTCGGCCGCTCGCTCGTCACCGAGGCCGTCCTGCGGGTGGGCACCGACCACAACCTGCGCTGCCAGTCCTTCGTGGACATCCCCGCCACCGAACTGTTCGCCGCCCCGGGTGCTCCGGCCGGCACCCGGACACTGGCCAGTTTCGTGGACCGCACCGGCCGGGCGGAGGCGATCTGGTTCGCCTTCACCGATCGCCCCTGGCTGAAGGTCTGGAGTGTCACCCCGCGCCGGCCCTTCACGTCCCGTGAGGTCCATGAGCCGTACAACTACCCGTTCTCCGACTCCCTCCCCGAGCCGGTGGCCCGGCTGGCCGGTGAACTGGTCTCCGGGGCCTGGGCGAGCGCCCCACTCTTCGGGCAGGTCCAGTACCTACTGTCCAAGGTCGCGTTGACCGGCGACATCAGCGATGTCCTGCTCTCAGGAACGCTCGTACGGGACGTGCTGACCGGCGACGTCCTCACCCACCTGCTGGCAGGCGGCCTGCACTCGGACCTATGGGGCGCCTCCCGCAACCTGTTGCAGTACGTGCGGCCCACCACGCTGCGCGAGAGTGCCAACGGATACGCCGTCCTCACCCGCCGCGCCGATCTGCAGTGGGTGGTCAGCCGGTTCTCCGACTTCTACCGCACGCTGCTCGCCCAGTACGCGGCACGGGGCGAGTACCCGGTCAACGGCCAGGTGGAGATCCGTGTGACCGGCCTGGAGGATCCGTCCGCGAGCGGCGTTCCCGGCGCGCGGTCCCCGCTGTTGTCCGCCCTGCGCCCGCGCGCGGACCGGCCGGACTTCGACACCGCCGTATGGATCGACGTCCTGTCCCTGCCGGACACACCGGCCCTGCACCGCTTCTACCGCGACATCGAGCAGCTCCTCCTGAGCCTGGACGGCGACCGGGCGGCGGTGCGCGTCGAATGGTCCAAGGGCTGGGCGTACACCGATGCCGCCGCTTGGTCCGACCCGGACGTCCTCACCCGCCACATCCCCGCCAGCCACCGCGCCGGAGGCGGACCGGGCTGGGACGACGCGGTGGCGATACTCGACCGGCTCGACCCCCACCACGTACTGTCCAGCCCCTTCCTCGACACTCTGCTGCGCTGAGCCGGCGCACCGGTGGACGACTGCGCTCCGACCGGAGACGGGCCCGCCGAAACCACAGTGCTCGACCGGCTCGAGGTCCCGGTCACCACCGGCACGAACGCCGTCGGTCCCGGCCCGGCACCCTCACCGGCCTCCCGGCAGGCACCTCCCCGGCCCCCGGAATACGAGTCTCCCGCCGGCGCTCCGGGGTCCGGACCGGCGTCCACGCAACCGCCCGACCTCATCCAGGCCCAGCGCGACCTCAACGCCACATACGACGCCCTCGCAGCATCCCACCAGCACGGCAACACCGCGCTGCACCGCCGTCTGCTCCTCCTGTCCGCCCGCATCTTGTGGCAACCCTTCTGGGACACCCGCCCGCCCGGCAGGCCGGCGGACCGGACCGAGCTGCGCCGTCAGGTCCGCGGCGACCGTCGCGCAGCGAGCGCGGCATGAGTACCGATGCCCCGACCGATCGGCAGGTCCAGATTCTGCGGACGATCAGGCACTGGATCGCGGGGCACGGCGAGGGGCCCTCGATCCGCCACATCGGAGAACGGGTCGGCCTGTCCAGCAGCAACTCGGTCGCTTACCAGCTCGATCGTCTGGAAGACCTGGGACTGATCAGCCGCACCGGGCGGCGCTGGCGTTCCTGCCGGCTCGGTCCCTGAACCCACTCGTTCTGCTGCGGCCCCCGGTCTACTGTCCTGGCGCGGCACCAGGTCCGGAGATCAGATTTCGGGAACCGGCACCAGGTCGGCCGAAGGTTCGCGTCACGCCGCCAGCCCAAGCCCGGTCTGGCGGTGGCGGAAACGCTGCCCCCGAAGGCGAGCGTGAAACGGAGGCCGCGTTTTACGCTGACCTACTAGAACGCGCACGAGGGGAGCGGGCGCAGGGGTGTTGCACTCCGCACCGCGGGGCGCGTCGCTGGTGAGTGTGCGACAGCTGTCAGCGCGGGGTCCGGCCGGAGCGGGAAGGCAGGTCCCTGTCGTCGAGAAGCATGGGCGTCAATGGCGCGGTCCGTGTACGAATGGTGCGGACGACCAGGCAGGGGAGGGGACCGGGTGGGTAAAGCATCGTCGGGGAAGCGCGCGGCCATGGCCGGGGTACTCGGGATCACACGGTGCCTGAGATGTACTTGCGGCACTTTGCTCAGCACATGGGACGCCGTAGGTACGAGCTGAGGGTGCCACGGCTCGACGAGATCAACGAATCGTTTCCCGAGACGCCTACCAACATCGCTGCCGAGACCGGCTACTACTGGGGGTCAGTGGCCGAGGGAGTCCCTCACCACGCTGCTGAGGAGCTGTTCACCGCCCTTGAGGGACCGGCCGACCCAGTACTGACGGTGCTGTTGCACGACCCGGAACGGGCGCTCACGCCCGACTGGCCGTTGGACCCATCCCAGCGCCACGTTCTCCCCTGGTGGATGGCCATCACCGGTCTCCCGCAGCATGATCGGCCAGCACTACCACTGCCTCCAGCAAGGTCATCGATATGACGAGGCACTGGCCTTCGCAGCTCCGCCCGGCGAGGTGGGCACAGCGGCCGCCTGACCAGAGGCCGCATCTCATCGGCAGCGGTCAGGAGCATGCCTAGCGGGGCAGGCGGCCCAACACAGCACGAAACCTCTCCCGCCCTGCCGTGACGCTCGCGTCCCACAGGCCTGAGGCGTCACCGCGCAGCGAGAGGGACTGGAGCCGCTGCTCCTGGGCGAGGAAGCCAGCACCTGCCACGTTCTGGTCGAGCATTCCCATTGCGGTGAGCGCCGCGTGGCCGCAGGACACCGCGTCGTCAGCGTTTCCCGAGCCGTGGGCCAGGAGGGCATACCGCAGGCAGAGGACAGCGAAGAAGGCGTAGGTGTCGGCGACATCGGTGATCCCCGCCTCGTTCGGCTGAAGCTCCGGGAACCGCTCCAGCCGGCGCACGCCCTCGGCGGCGTTGGCGAGCGGTCGGTCGGCATACCAGAGCCCGCGTACGGACTCCGCATAGAAGTCCAGGTCGGCTTCCCGCCCCGGCGCGCCCGCCCGCAGGCCCACGAACAGTGGCGCCATACGTTCGGCGCATGCGGCGGCATACAGGCGGATCCCCTCGTCACCCCCGTCACGAAGTGCCTCCGTGACGGCCTCTTCTACCAGCGTCTCCACGCCCCACCCTCATCCCGTTCGCACAGATCGACAGGCTACACAGCGGGCTGAGGAGCGCCGCTTGACGAGTTAGGCGCCTGAGGTGTCTACACCGACCGGTGGGCCGTGTCCGACCTCACCGCCCGACGCCGCACCCCCACCGTGCCCGATCCGGACCGGCGACCCCCGGTTGACCCCGGCGAGCCGGCCGCGCCCCGGTCCCTGGGCCAGGACGCGGGAGAGTGGGCGATCCCTCGGATCCCGTTGCAGTACGAGCGAACTGTCCTCGCGGGTGCGGTGGTGCGGGAGAAGCTGCGTGCCCCTGTCGTGTGGGGCCGGGGGTATGACGTTGCCGCGCATCAGCAAGCGGCGACGCCCGAGCTGCTACTTGGGCCCGCCGCTGCCGCTCCCGAGTACGACAACCAGAAGCCGGAGGCCGGGGCCCTTGAAACGATCGACTTCAAGGAGCTGCGGGCTTTGAAGGCATCGCGTACGGACGTGGAGGCCCTGGAGTTCACCGCCGAGCAACTGCGCCGCGCGACGGAGGTCTTCACGAAGGCCGGCGACGAAGCCGCCGCCAGGACGAGGAAGTACACCGATCCACAGGACGCTCCCGCGCCGCACCCGGCACGCGACGGGGATCAGCGGGCGCACCGCCCCCAGCAGACGGACCGACATCGCGGGATGGAAGCCGGCCGCTGAGTGCACCCGGTGCGGTGCACTGAACCTCCGCCAACTTGAAGTCGCAGGTCAACATGCTGGTGTGATCGGTCCTCGGGGTCCTCATGCTGGTCGTGGGCGGAAGTCCCCGGCGAAGATCATCCGTCAGTGGGCGACTTCAAGGTTTGTCAAGACGAGCAGGGCTCGCAGGAGCTGGGTGGCGCGGGCGGGGTCGGCGCGGAGCTTGGTGAGGATCCGCCAGTTCTTGAGGTGGGCGAAGCCGTGCTCGACCGGCGCGCGTCCGACGCCGAGGACGCGGTTAACTTCTTTCTCGCCTGGGGCGAGTCTGTGTGTGCGGCCGGCGGCGTAGCCGGTGACGATCACGGGGTCGAGGATGTCGTTGTCCAGGCCGCGGAAGCCGAGGTCGGCCAGCGCTCCGACCAGGGGGGTGACCCCACCACGGTCGGTGGTATCAACAGCACCATCAACAGACGTGTCAGCCGGATTCTGTGGGCAGCCAGGTTCCCGAATGATCGACAGGTTGTGCAGCGCCTTTAAGCCGTCGAAGGATCACTCGTGTCCCGCACCCGCCGTATGAGCCGTTCCACGTCCCGTGTCCTGTCCTCCCTCGCCTTGCTGGCTTTGGGGGCCGGTGGCATTACTGCCTGCAGCGACAACGATTCCGCCTCCAGCCCCACGGTCTCGTCGTCCGCAACCTCGTCCGCCTCCCCGGGATCCGCCAAGGCGGTCGAAACGAAGCTGCACATGGTCGACAACGGGGGTCACCGTGTGGCCTTCTACGTCACGCAGGGTAATGACTCTACCATCGTCCTGGATTCGGGCGGCGGTGAGCACTCCTCGCAGTGGAAGGACATCGTCCCCAAGCTTCACGCGGCCACCGGTGCCACCGTCATCACGTATGACCGGGCCGGTCTCGGCAAGAGCGACGTGGTGCCTGGCGCGTGGAAGGTTCAGAGCGCCGTCAGCGACCTCAAGGCGGGACTCAAGCAACTGGGCATTGCCAAGGACGTGACCTTGGTATCTCACTCCCAGGCTGGGGAGATCGCCAACTACCTCGCCCAGGACAACCCGGAGATGCTCTCCGGCGCAGTCCTGGTCGACGCCAATCTTCCGCAGTTCTTCACGGGCGAGGAGATTCCCCGTCTCGTGGCCGGGACTCAGCCGGACGTCGATGCGGCGAAGAAGGACTCCGAGAAGCCGGAGAACCGCCAGCTGATCTCCACGGCGGAAGGTTTCGCCGCAGCGCACAAGGCATTCCACAAGGTGACGTGGCCGGCTTCGGTGCCGGCAACGATCATGGTTTCGGAGAAGACTCCGTTCGCCGGGTCTCCTGAGGACGCCCAGCGCTGGCGTGACGCCGCCGCCTCGTTCGCCCACCAGGCGCCGAACCGTTCGCTCGTCACCGCCAAGGGCACTTCCCACGAGCTGCCGACGGACCGTCCCGACCTCGTACTCAAGGAGATCGAAGCGACGTTCGCCGCTCAACACTGATCTCCGGGACGAGAAGTCCCCACAGGTCCGCAGTGGTCTCCTCTGCGAACAGGGAGCAAAGCGCCTCATGACGCTGCTGGTCATAGTTTGGTGCTGCGGGGATTCAAGATGCGCAAACTGTGGTCGCGCCCGCATAGCTCCGGTCAAGCCCGTCGGTCGACGAGCGGCGGCCACCTCTCGCCAGTCCTGATGAACCTGAAGTGAATCGATGCCAGATGATCTACACGATAGACAGCCGTCCACGATCAGCATGAGTGCCCCGGTAGGCTGTCACGCCAGCCCTTTGACCAGCGGCTTCAATTTGGCTGAAGCTCACTCAGCGGCCGGTGCAACCGACGATGCCGTGCACTCTCCGGATGGATGCCGGACATCACCCCCGGAGTGCACAGCATCGTGGTGACGATGCCGTGCATCCATCCCCGCGCACCCCGCCGCTCGGCCGCGCCGGTGTGCCGGCGTGCTTCCGCCCGGCCGGGCACGATAGCGGTGGAGTTGGCCGGCAACCGGCGCGCCCCCTCATCGGTCAGGGCGTCTCCCGGCCGCACATGTGTCCCGGTTCGTGGGGCAGATGAGGCACAAGGAAATAGGGGTAAACGGCACGCATTTGGTGCGGCTCGGTGCCGCATTCGATACTGATCGTTCGAGCGCGATCGCGGTGCTGGTCGCAGGACGGTGAAGGCGGGTGGGGGCCTGTGATGCAGGAGATGCCGCAGGACGGGAGCACGATGTTCCGGGGAGCCCGGCTGGGGGCAGCGGTCTCGTACGAGGGGCCGCCCGTGATCGGTGAGGCGCGCAGCTTTGCCGACATGTTCTTGCACCGGGCCGTGACGCGGGGTATGGCGGTGGCGGACGTGAAGCGTGGGGATGCGCTTCTGGTAGTCAGCGAGCTGGTGACCAACGCGGTGCGGCACGCGCCCGGGCCGTGCACGCTCGCCCTCGACCTGCAGGACGGTCTGCTGGAGATCGCGGTGTCCGACACCTCGGGGCGGTCACCGCAGCCGCAGCCCTTCGAGCCCGGACGCATCGGCCAGCACGGGCTGGAGATCATCCTGGCCCTGTGTACCAAGGTCGACACGGAGATCGGTGACCGCGGCAAAACCGTTCGTGCCTGCATCACGGTCCTATGAATTCCGCCCGGGCGGGCCGTGCGGAAGTTGACACCGGCAAGACAACTGCATTGTGGTGGTGATCAGGCCGCTCTCATGGCCGGCGGTGCCGAGGCCGCCCGGAAAGGTGGCGTCTTGCCCAGCGAACGCTTGCGGATTCGCACGTCCGTCACCCCGCGAGGCATCACGGTCCTCACCCCGGCGGGCGATCTGGACCACGACAGCGTCCCAGCCCTCGAAGCGGCCATCACCGCGTCAGGCCGGCTGCCCTGCGTCGTCGTGGACTTCGCCACATCACCTTTATCGACTCCACCGGCATCAACACTCTGCTGCGCGCCCACCGCATCCTCCACGGGGCCGGTGGCTGGCTCCGCCTCAGCTGCATCCCCGCCGCACCCCTGCGGGCCATGCGGATCGTCGGTCTGGGCCATGTCATCGACATGTACGACACTCTGGAAGCCGCCCTGCGGACGTGAGCCGTCCGGCGGAACCCCCACGCGCGGCCGGTTCCCGTTCCTGGGGGCCGTCCAGGCGGCCTCTTCATTGCTTCGGGGCGCCCGGACCGTGCCATTCGCAGAACAGGACGGTGGCGTCGTCTTCCAGTGTTCCATGGTGGTAGTCCATGACGGCGTGCATGAGGCGGCGCAGTGTCTCGTCGACCGGAAGGTGGTCGGCGTGGTGGCGGATGATGAAGTCGGTGAAGCGTTCCACGCCGAACTCGTGGCCGTCCGTGTCACGTGCTTCGGTGATGCCGTCGGTGAACAGCAGCAGCCGGTCGCCGGGCTCGAGCTGTTCGGTGCGCTGGGTGATCGGCAGGTTGAATCCGCTGCCCATGGGGCCTGCGGGCGGGCAGGTGAGTGTGCTGGCCCAGCGGCCGCCGCGGATCAGTACGGGCAGCAGGTGTCCGCGGTTGACCCAGCTGAACTTGCCGGTGTCCAGCTCCAGGTCGGCGAGGATCCCGGTGGCGTAGCGGCTGTGGCCGAACTGTTCGATCAGGGTGTTCTCGATGGCCTTGCTGGCTTCGGGGATGGTGGCGCCGGCGCGGCGGTGGCTGCGGCAGGCGGCCATGGCCAGGGCCGCGGTCAGGCCGGCGGAGGTGTCGTGGCCCATCGCGTCGAAGACCGCCAGGTGCAGGACGTCGTCGGCCACCGCGTACTCGTAGGCGTCCCCAGCGACCTGGTAGGCCGGTTCCATGAAGGCGCTGACGGTGACCCGCCGGTCGGCGAACGTCCGCGGCGGCATCATGCTCCACTGCAGTTCCGCCGGTATCCCCATGGGCCGGGTGCGGGTCAGCCGGGCGTGGGAGTCGCTGTTGGCCCGCTTGGAGACCAGCAGAAGCCCGGCCATCGACGCCAGCGTCCGCATCACCTCTTCATCAGGCGTGGTCCCGTTTCCGGGGCCGGGCTCGACGTGCAGGACGCCCAGGCGTTCAGCGCCGTCCCGCACCGGCACCCAGCACGCCCCGCCGAGGGCCGGAGCCGTGATCTCGGCGATCTGATAGGCGCGGCCGGGCAACGTGCCCTCGATCCGGTACACCTCGCCGCCCTTGCCAGCGCTCAGTCCGATACCGGTGACCTCGCGCAGCACCTCCTCCTGGAGGTCCGCCACGAACAGCCGGGCCCCGCCCGCACCGGCCGTTTGCGCGGCGCTGTCGAGGAGGAGGGGCAACTGCTCGAACGGCGCCGTGTGACTGACTTCCAAAAGGCCGACCAGCGCCCGCGCCAGATCCTGCGCCGTCACGCCCGCCCCCCCGGCCCGGGCCCGTCGACGAGGCTGTGCTCTTCTGCCATGACTCATCCCCACAGGCGCAAGACCTCAAGGCCCGCGATTCGATACATAGTGTGTTACCGGAAGCACGCAGGACGCGGCCCGCAGGAGCGACACCGGCGTGGCGACCCCAACCCGGCCCCGGTGGGGGGCCGACCAGGACGGCGCTATGGATGAGTCTCCCACCCCGCCGACGGCAGATACTCCACCAAGGGCTCCCGTTCCCCGTGGCCACCGCACGGAACGGTGCGAAGTGCGACGCAGACCCTGGGCGCGATGGTAGGGATTCCAGTTGGTGGGCGGAAGCGTGGTGGTGAGGACGGGGCCCCGAGGCTCGTTCCCACCACGGGTAAGGATCGGGGGACCCCCGCCCCCCGGTTCCTACGGCGCCGATCGGTGGGCGCCGTCGGGGTAAACGCGGCCGGCGACATCTACTGCTACACCGGCGACCGCCAGGACTGACCGCTGCAGCAACGTGACCCGGGACCCCGGCTTCTGTGCAGGTGTGGCTCCGGGGCTTTCGCTTGGGTAGCCGTTCAGCGACACCGTGTGAATGGGCGCGGCGATGCCACGCGATGGGCGTCAGCCACGACCGCTACGGCTGTTCCTGCTCACGCTGCCCAGCCGTCGTGCTCATGGCTGTTGCGAGATGACCAAGCTGCCGTTGGGCGTCGATCCCGGAGACGGTCGGCCGGCATGGAGGTGCCTGTTCACACCAGGTGCTTCACCCTGCAGCAGGGGGTACCTGAGGTCGATGGATGATCACCTGCGATGCTGGCGGCATGATCATTCCCTTCCTGGTCGGCGTCGTGGTGCTGGTCGGCATCCTCACTCTGGCCGTGTGGGTTTGTATCAAGTCCGTGCACGCCTGCCGGGAGCGCCACGTCTGAGCCCGAGTAGGTTGGGGCCGCGCGGCTCAGGAGCCCCTACCGCCGTTGTGCGGAAACTGTGACCAGCGGTACGAGATCGACTGGGAGCAAGCCTGGCCGGGCGTGAAGGTCGAGTGCCAGGAGCAGGATCAGGCCATGTCTGGGCAGAAAGGCAACGAGCGGAAGGGCACCGGCTGGTTCGCACGCCTGCGCGGCTGACGCGGGTAAGCCAAAGGCGGCCCTGGGCAAGTCCCACCTCGTCGGCGAGGCGATGGGTGAGAGTTCCGGGCCCCGGAAGGTCGCGGGTGGCCGGGGGGACTAAGACCCCGGGGTGAGGAGTTGCTGCGCGGCCGGGTCCACGGCACCGACCATGGCCACCCGGGGCCGCTCCCGCACCGTGACTACGCCGAACTGGTGGGCGGTCCACTCGATGGGCTGCTGCTCGACGTTACCGGCTGGAGCTGGAGGAGATCCAGCCAGCGTCGCGCTGATGACCAACCTCGGGCAGTTCGGCGCCGGCGGCCGCGCTCCGTGCGACCCGCAGCCCGGCGAGCGGCACCGCTGGGACGTGTCCAGCAACACGCCAGCAACCCCGCAGAAGCGCCTGCTCCAGCCCTTGGTACAGGGGGCCTTGACCCCTGATGTTGGACACACGAGACACTGGATCCTGCGGATCTGAGAACGGACATCTCGTGGTCATGAAGAACTACCCGCCGCAG
>NZ_JBEXWB010000033.1:0-10350 GCF_040629645.1 Streptomyces sp. NPDC005899
CCGGGCTGCTGGGCCGGCTGACCCGTACGCGACTGCTGCGGCGGCGCCTCGGGCGAGGCGAGGGCCGGAAGCGCGGGCTGGTGCCCGCCTTCGGGGCGCCCCTGGGCCTCGTGGGGCACGCCCTGCGGCGGTACCGTCCGGCCGCGCTGCGGGCGCCCGCCGCCACCTTGCGCGCCCTCGGCCGCCGTCACCACGGAGCCCTCGGACGGAGCGGTGGCGGAGGAGGCCGCCGCGGGGAGGGCGAGGGCGCGACGGGGTTCGGCCGCCGCGGCATCGGGGCCCGTCTCGGCGGGGCTGGGCCGGCCGCGCCGGCGGCCGGAACCTCCGCTCTGCTGCGGGAGGATCACGTCGTGCTCGGGGCGCTGGCCGTCGGGGGCCGCCGCGCGCCGGGCCCTGCGCCGCCCGGTGGGTTCCGCCGCGGCCGTGTCCCCGGCCTGCGGAGCGTCCACGGAGTCGTCCCCGGCGCCTTCCAGGAAGGCGTCCGTCGATCCCCTGCGCGCCCTGCGCCGGCCACCCTGTGCGGACGGGGGCTCGGGGGCGGCCTCGGGCTCCCGTACCGGGACCTCCTCGGGCGCCTGTACGTGCGCCTCCTCGGGCACCTGGGCCGGAGCGGGCGTGATCGTCCCGGCGCCCGTACCGATGGGCACCTCCAGGACGTACGCGCTGCCGCTCATGCCCGGCATCTCGTGGGTCTGGAGCACACCGCCGTGCGCCTGCACGATCCCGCGCACGATCGGCACGTGCACCGGGTCGCCGCCGGCGAACGGCCCGCGTACCTCGATCCGCACCACCTCGCCGCGCTGGGCGGCGGCGACGACGACGGTCGAGTCGACGTAGCCGCCGCCCGGGACCAGCCGCGCCTTGCCGGTCGAGTCGACGCCGGCCACGTCCGCGACGAGGTGGGCCAGCGCCGTGATCAGCCGGCCCGGGTCCACCTCGGCCTCGATGGGGGGCGCGTGCACCGCGAACTGGGCGCGCCCGGGACCGATCAGCTCGACGGCCCCGTCGATGCCGGCGGTCACCACGGAGTCGAGCAGCACCGGCTGCTTGACGAGCTCCTCCACGCCGCCGTCCAGGCGCTGGTAGCCCAGGACGTTGTCGATGAGCGTCGTCATCCGGGCGTAGCCGGCGGCCAGGTGGTGCAGGATCTGGTTGGCCTCGGGCCAGAGCTGGCCGGCCGGGTCGGCGGCGAGCGTGGAGAGTTCGCCGCGGAGCTCTTCCAGCGGACCGCGCAGGGACTCTCCCAGGACGGCGGTCAGCTGGGTGTGCCGCTGCTCCAGGGCGGACAGGCGGTCGGCCTGCTCCTCGACTTCGGAGGCGTGGCGCTCGGTCCGGTCGGCCAGCTCGGCGGCGTGCCGTTCGGTGAGCCCGGCGACCTCGGCCCGGTGGCTCTCCGTGAGCTCGGCGATCTCGGCGGCGTGCCGCTCGGTGAGCCCGGTGACCTCGTCGGTGTGCTGCTGGGTCAGCTCCTCGTAGGGCCTGCGGTCGGTGAACGTCATCACGGCGCCGACCAGCTGGTCCCCGTCGCGCACCGGCGCGGTCGTCAGGTCGACCGGCACCTGGCCGCCGCTCTTGGACCAGAGCACCTGACCGCGCACCCGGTGCTTGCGGCCGGACTTGAGCGTGTCCGCGAGGGGTGATCCGTCGTACGGGAACGGCTCGCCGTCCGCCCGGGAGTGCAGGACCAGCGTGTGCAGCTCCTTGCCGCCGAGGTCGCTGGCGCGGAAACCGAGGATCTGCGCGGCGGCGGGATTGACCAGGACGACCCGGCCGTCCAGGTCCGTGCCGACGACGCCCTCGGAGGCGGCGCGGAGGATCATCTCGGTCTGCCGCTGCGAACGGGCCAGCTCGGCCTCGGTGTCGACGGTGCCGGACAGGTCCCGTACGACGAGCATGAGGAGTTCGTCGCCCGTGTAACTGGAGTGGATGTCGTTGTACCCGGCCTGGCCGCTGTCCAGGCTGGCGCTGGTGACCTCGACGGGGTACTCGCTGCCGTCGGTGCGGCGCGCCGTCATCCGTGTCGGCTTGGTCCTGCCCTGCTCGTCGGCGGCATCGGGCCTGCGCATCGACCCCGGGATCAGCCTGGAATCGAACTCCGGGAGCAGATCGAGCAGCCCGCGTCCCACGAGCGCGGTGCCCGGGGTCTCGAACATCTCGAGGGCGATGGTGTTGGCGTTGACGACCGTGCCGTTGCAGTTGACGAGCAGGAGCCCGTCCGGGAGGGCGTCCAGTATGGCAGCGAGGCGAGCAGCGCCTCTCGATGGCCTGCTGCTCACGAGACGCTTCCTCCCTGAATGCCGCACCTTGCCGACAGCGGGCCCCATCCTGCCCCTCGGGCCTCAGGCTGTCATGGGACGAGTCTAAAGGCTGGACCGGCCCATAGGGCGGCGGATGAGGGGGAGCTCTCACCAAGGTTCTGTGCACACGGTGTACGCCGGTGGTGCCGGTGCGACCGCGCACGCCCCCTACGACGTGCGCGAACACGCGCCGGGCGGGCGCCGGTGGCTCCCGCCCGACATCGGCGCAGGTCACTTCGCGGGACGGTCACCGCGCGGAGGGGAGCACCGGGACGAGGTTGTTCCACCGGGCGATCTCACAGCCGTTGGAACGGCTGAAGCGGGCGTCGACGTCCTCCCCCTGCCACGTCCCCTGGACCCGCGCGGCCGCCGGGCCGCCGGCCTGGAGGGTGCACATGGCATTCCGGTCCGTCGGGACGAAGGGGTTCTTCCCGGACGCCGCGGCCTCGTCCAGCAGGTCGCAGGCACGCTGCGCGGCCGGGTGGCTGCCGCCCGCCGGACCGCACTCCAGCTCGAAGACCCCGTCGGCCACCGGGTTGCCGGACTCCGACACGGTCACCGTGAGCCGGGTCCGGGTCTCCTGCCCGCCGAACCAGTCGTCGTGGATCACGGGCAGCGGGGGCAACGGCACGAGCGGGGAGAGGGCCGTGGCGGCGGGGGCGGCGGCGGACAGGGCGGCGAGCGAGGCGACGGCGGTGAGGGCGAGGCGGCGCAGCATGCGGGGCTCCTGTGTGTGTTCCGGCGCACGGGGCGCGCGCCGGGCTGCCCGGAGCGCACGCGGTTGAGCGCGCGCCCCCGGCACGCGGGCGGTGACGGACGGAGGGCGGAGCCCTCGCACTCTCTAACGCTCCGCACGCCCGCACGTTGCGCAACTCATGGGGGGCCGACCGGATCGCCCGCCGCAAGGCGCTTTGCCTCGCCGCCCACCCGGCTAGTACCGTGGGCGGCGATTGGTGACAGCGCGCTCGACTGTGTCATCATCTGCACGCACCACCCGCGCTCGCGTGGGGTGTGCTGGAGGCGTCGCCTAGTCCGGTCTATGGCGCCGCACTGCTAATGCGGTTTGGGTCTTAAAGCCCATCGAGGGTTCAAATCCCTCCGCCTCCGCAGGATCCGAAGCCCCGTGCCCCCGGCACGGGGCTTCGCTCGTTCCCGGCGCCGGATCCCGCTTCTTCGCCGGTGCGTCTCTCCCTCTCCGCTCTCCGCTCTCGCTCCCCGCGGTGCGGACGCCGACGGGCTTCGGCGTCCGGCGGGCATCGACGGGTTCCGGCGTCCGGCGGGCATCGGGACGTGAGGCCGAGAACCTGCTTCAGAACGCTGTTTTCCCAGCTCAGAGGCGCTATGGCTAATGGATTTCGCGTCACGGCGCAGGTCATGTAATGTTGTTCCCGCAACGCCGACCAGGCAGAAAAGCCCGGGAGGCGGACCGGCGGTGAAGACCGCGGGAAGGCACTCGTAGCTTAACGGATAGAGCATCTGACTACGGATCAGAAGGTTGCAGGTTCGAATCCTGCCGAGTGCACAGCAGACCAGAGGCCCCCAGGAGAAATCCTGGGGGCCTCTCGCGTTCCCGCGCTCCCCCGGGGGTCCGCGCGCACCCGGGTCACGCCCGCCGACGGGGTGCGGATGCGCGGGGAACCGTGTGGGGCGGTCGGTCGTGGTGCCGGGCCGCCGAGCTGATGACGAGCCGGGAGTGGGCGTATGGGGTGGCGGTGCGCGGGGCTGAGCTGGCCCGGGGCGGGGCCCGTGCTGGCCTGGCGGCGGTCCGGCCGGCCGGGGCAGGAGCGGGTGAGTGTCCTGGAGTACGGGCAGGAGCTCGGCTTCCGGGCGCAGGGGGAGCGGCACTGCGTGGGAGCGCGTGGCAATCCGTGTCCTGTGGGCGCCGTGGTTCCCGTACGGAGCACCGGGGCGCGGTGCGCGGAGTGCGGGCGGCTGGACCGGGCGCACTCGGTGGCCGCCGACACGATGGCCGACGACCCGCGGACGTATCGCGTCTACCTCGCCTGGTTCGGGCCGGGGATGGTCAAGGTGGGCATCACCCGGGAGGCCAGGGACGGGGCGAGGCTGCGTGAGCAGGGGGCCGTGGTGTTCACCTGGCTGGGCCGCGGGCCGCTGATGGCCGCGAGGCGCACGGAGGAGCTGCTGCGTGCGGCGCTCGGTGTGCCGGACCGGATCCCGTACGCGCGCAAGCGCGCGGTGCGGGGCGTGCTGCCGGGGCCGGCGGAGCGGGTCGCGGAGGTGGAGGCGCTGTACGGGCGGGCCGCCGCTCTGGAGGGCGCCGGGTGGCCCGAGGCGCTGGAGCGGTTGCCGTTCGGGGCGGTGGACCACGGCGGTGTGTTCGGGCGGATGGACGCCGGGCCGGTGGCGCGGGTGGTGACCGGGCTGGTGGACGGCGGGGTGGTGGCCGGGCGGCTGGTGGCGGCCGCCGGGCCCGATCTCCACCTGGAGACCGGGGCGGACGGGGTCGTCGTCCTGGACACCCGGCTGGTCACCGGCTGGGATCTGGTGGGTGCCGGCACGCGGGCGGGTGTGACCGTACCTGTGACGGCGGTGGGGGCCGCCGGTGTGCAGGACGGGCTGTTCTGACAGGGTCGCCGGAAACGACCGGACGGACGGGGTGGGTGAGGCGCATGAGCGGCGTCGACTGCGACCGGGACCGCGATGACGTCCAGCGGTTCCAGGAGAGGGTGGGCCTGCCCGGGCTCATCGACGTCCACACGCACTTCATGCCCGAGCGGGTGCTCCGCAAGGTGTGGGCCTACTTCGACGCGGCGGGCCCGCTGACCGGTGTGGAGTGGCCGATCACCTACCGGCGGGCCGAGGACGAACGGCTGGCGCTGCTGCGCTCGTTCGGCGTCCGGGGGTTCACCTCGATGCTCTACCCGCACAAGGCCGGGATGGCGGTCTGGCTGAACGGCTGGGCGGCCGGGTTCGCGGCGAGGGTGCCGGACTGCCTGCACACGGCGACCTTCTTCCCCGAGGAGGGCGTGGAGCGTTATGTGCGCGAGGCGGTCGAGGCCGGGGCACGGGTCTTCAAGGCGCACCTCCAGGTCGGCGCGTACGACCCGAACGATCCGCTGCTGGAGCCCGTGTGGGGCCTGCTCGCGGAGGCCGGGGTGCCGGTGGTGACGCACTGCGGGTCGGGGCCCGCGCCGGGCGCGTACACCGGGCCGGGGCCGGTCGGCCGGCTGCTCTCCCGTCATCCGCGCCTTCGGCTGGTGGTCGCGCACATGGGGATGCCGGAGTACGCGGAGTTCCTGGCGCTGGCGGACGCCTACCCCGAGGTGCGGCTCGACACGACCATGGCGTTCACGGACTTCGCGGAGAGGCTGTCGCCGTTCCCCGCCGCGGAGCGCGGGCGGCTCGCGGATCTGGGGGACCGGATCCTGCTCGGCACCGACTTCCCGAACATCCCGTACCCGTACGCCCACCAGTTGCACGCCCTGGAGCGTTTGGAGCTGGGCGACGCGTGGCTGCGGGCCGTCTGCCACGGCAACGCGCGCGAGCTCTTCGGGGTGCGCTGACGATCCCCCACCTGCCGCCGGGGGCGGCCTCGGGGCGCTTCCCGGCGGGTGCGTCGCCGGGTGGCCCGCGGTGGTCGGTCCCGATGCTTTTCTCAGGGAATTCACAGGGAGGCGAAAGGCCGCTCTCACGGCCGCCCCGGAGTCTCGGGGCATGACGACGACCTCGCCCCAGGGGCGTACCGCACTGCTCAGGCCGGACGGCAATCCCGTACGCGTGCTCGTCGTGGACGACGAGGCCCCGCTCGCCGAACTGCTGTCCATGGCGCTGCGGTACGAGGGGTGGGAGGTGCGCAGCGCCGGGGACGGTGCGGGGGCCGTCCGGGCGGCTCGCGACTTCCGGCCCGACGCCGTCGTCCTGGACGTGATGCTGCCCGACACGGACGGGCTCGCCGTGCTTGGCCGGCTGCGGCGCGAGCTCTCCGACGTGCCGGTGCTCTTCCTGACCGCGCGTGACTCGGTGGAGGACCGGATCGCCGGGCTCACCGCGGGCGGCGACGACTACGTCACCAAACCGTTCAGTCTCGAGGAGGTGGTGGCCCGGTTGCGCGGGCTGATCCGGCGTTCGGGCACGGCGGCCCGCGGCGAGTCGGCGCTGGTCGTCGGCGATCTGGTGCTGGACGAGGACAGTCACGAGGTGAGCCGGGGGGACGTCCCGATCCACCTCACCGCGACGGAGTTCGAACTGCTGCGGTTCCTGATGCGCAACCCGCGCAGGGTGCTGAGCAAGGCGCAGATCCTGGACCGGGTGTGGCACTACGACTTCGGGGGTCAGGCGAACGTCGTCGAGCTGTACATCTCCTACCTGCGCAAGAAGATCGACGCCGGGCGCCCTCCGATGATCCACACCCGGCGTGGGGCGGGGTACCTGATCAAGCCCGGCGGGTGAGGCGGTGGGCGGCAGCGATCCGTCCCCGACGCTCGCGCAGTTCAAGAGGTACGTGGCGGACGGGAGGATCCACTACCTGATCCCGGGCGGCACGGGGGGAGGCATGGGATCGGGCGGCACCGCCTCCCGGATCACCGCGTGGGTGCAGGAGAGCTTCGAGGAGGTCACGGCGGGCGGCGCGACCTTCTACGACCTCACCCGGCCGGCGCAAGGGCGGTAGGCCGGGCCCCGGCCCCGCGCCGGAGTTCCAGGTCGGCGATGACGGGGCGGTGGTCCGAGGCGAGCGTCCCGGCCACCGCCGCGTCACGCACCCGGACGGCCCCGGAGCCCGCCTTCGACACCGCCACGTAGTCGATCCGCTTCACCGGGTCGAGCGCGGGGAACGTGGGCGCACCCGGATCGGCGTCCTCCAGCTCCTCCCAGAGCGGCGCCAGTTCGGGTGCGTCCGGTTCCGCGTTGAGGTCGCCCAGCAGGATCTTCCGACCCCGGTCCTCGCCCATGATCCGCCGGGTGTCGGCCACCTGCGCGGCACGTACCGCCGGATCGGGCCGGTAGTCCAGGTGAGTCACGTACACGTGCAGGGGGAGCCCCTTCACCCGCAGGACCACCTCGGCGAAGCCCGGGCCGGGGGCCGGGACCGGGTTCGGGTCCTGGGTGGAGAGCCGGGTGATGTCGTGGTTCTCGGTGCTCACGATCGGATACCGGGACAGCAGGGCCACTCCGTACTCGCGCCGGGGCTGTCCCGGGGCCGGCGGATCGAGGCTGTAGATCGGCGCGAAGGACACCCGCATGTGGAGCCGCCCGGCCAGCTCGCCCGCGAGGTCGCGCCACTCACTGCGCGCCCCCCAGTGGACGTCGACCTCCTGGAGCCCGATCACGTCGGCGTCCAGCGCCCGTAGCCCGTCCGCCTGGCGGTCCAGGTCGAACACGTTGTCCGCGCCGGACCCCGCATGGATGTTGTACGTGGCGACACGGAGCCGCACGGCCGGCTCCCGGCCGGTCGCCGCAGCGGGCGGCGCGAGCGCCGACGCCGACAGTCCCGCTGCGATCAGGAAGCCCACCGTGCGCCGGCGCAGGATCATGCCGTCCCCCTCGTCCGCCCACGACGTGCCGGGCCGTACGGAGAGCTACCCCTCAGGGCGCCGCGCGCAAACGGATGTGCGCGGGGTGGAGGGGGCACCGGGGCGGGGCCCGCCGGGGGCCGGTTCCGCGCGGGTGGCGGCCCGGTGTGTCAGTAGCCGCGCGCGGTGTCCACGGTCAGCGCGGGCGCCCGGCCCCGCACCACCGCCTCCCAGCACCGGGCGAAGTCCGTGACGACGTCCTCGTCGGCCGTGATGCCGGCGGAGTGCGACGTGACCACCGTGCGCGGCAGACGCCAGACGGGTGCCTGCGGCCCCGCGGGCTCGTCGGGCAGGACGTCGAGGACGGCGCGCCGCACCGTCCCGGTGCGCAGCGCCGACTCCAGCGCGGCCATGTCGACGGTCGCGCCGCGGCCGGCGTTGAGGAAGGAGGCGCCGCTCATCGCGGTGAAGCGGGCGGCGTCGAAGAAGCGTTCCGTGGCCGCGGTCGACGGCAGGGTGGAGACCACCCACCGGGCGGCGCCCAGCTCCGCCGCCTCCTCCGCGGAGCCCGCGGGGACGATGTGGTCGAAGTGCGGGGTCTCGCCGCCGGGTGCCCGGCGGACCCCCACCGTCCGCAGCGAGAGCCTCCGCAGCAGCCCGGCCACCGCGCTCCCGATGTGCCCGGTGCCGTGGACCACGACGGTCTGCCCGCCGACGAACTCGGCCGGCAGACGGCGCCACTCGGCCCGGGCGTGCTGCGCGGTGTGCTCCGGGACGGACTGGCACTCGGCGAGGATCCAGGCCGCCGCGTACTGGGCGATCCGCTCACCCATCCGGCCCACGGTCCGGGTCAGCAGGGCGTCCTCGGGCCACCGCCCGCCGGCGAGCAGGGCGTCCGTGCCGGCGTTGACGCTGTGGAACCACACCAGGTCACGGGTGCGCAGCGGCTCGGGCAGCGCGGCTCCCACGTACACGAAGGGGCCGTCCGGCCCGGTGCCGTGCGACCGCCGGGCCGGACGGCCGGTGATCCGCTCCAGCGCGTGGACGACGGACGTGCCGAGGGCCGGGTCGGTCAGCAGCCGCGCCCGCGCGAGCACGTCGGGGTGGGGCGTCACGGTGCTGTCAGCCGCCGGTGGCCAGGCGGGCGGGGAAGCCGCCGGTGGCGACCGGGCTCCAGCGCTCCGGGGTGATCCGGATGATCGACTTGCCCTGCTTCACCATGGCCGCCCGGTACTCGTCCCAGTCCGGGTGCTCGCCGGAGATGGTGCGGAAGTACTCGACGAGGGGTTCCACCGAGTCCGGGGCGTCGATGACCTCGGCCGAGCCGTCGACCTGCACCCAGGGGCCGTTCCAGTCGTCCGACAGGACGATCACGCTCACCCGCTCGTCCCGCCTGGCGTTGCGCGTCTTGGCCCGTTCGGGGTAGGTGGAGACGACGATCCGCCCGGCGTCGTCGACGCCGCAGGTGAGCGGCGAGCCCTGGGGGCGGCCGTCGGACCGGGTGGTCAGCAGGATCGCCCGGTGCCGGGGCCGCACGAAGTCCAGCAGTTCGGCGAGCTCCACGGGGGTGTTGGTCGCGATGTTCGGTGCCATACGGGCAAGCCTAAGCCTCGGCCGAATCCCCCTGCACGGCCTGGATGTCGAGCTCCACGCGCAGTGTCGTGCCGATCGCGGAGATGCCCGCCTGCACCACCTGGTTGTAGTTCATGGCGAAGTCCTCCCGGCGCAGCTCGGCCGTCGCGTGGAAGGCCGCCCGCACCCCGCCCCACGGGTCGGGTCCGGTGCCGAGGTAGCTGAGGTCCAGGTCGACGTCCCGCGCGACGCCGTGCATGGTGAGGACCCCGTGCACCGTCCAGCGGTCGGGTCCGGCCGGGGTCAGCGCCCGGGAGCGGTAGGTGATCTCCGGGAACCGCTCGACGTCCAGGAAGTCCGCCGACCGCAGGTGCTTGTCCCGCATCCCGTTGCCCGTGTCGATGCTGGCCGACGAGATGAAGGCCTCCACGCGGGAGCGCTGGACGTCCTCGCCGATCTCGATCCGGCCGCCGAACTCGGTGAAGCGGCCGTGCACGCTCGAGATGCCCAGGTGCTGGGCCACGGCGGCGACCGAGGAGTGGACCGGGTCGAGTGACCAGGTGCCCGGCGGGGGCAGCTCCACGCCGCCCTGCCGGGCGAGCACCACCGTGCCCGCCTCGACGCGGCCACTGGCCGTGACGAGCGCGGTCGAGGCGGCGGGGGCGTACCCGACGGCCGTCACGATCACCGTGTACGCGCCGGCCGGCAGGAGGTCACCGGTGCGGACGGCCCCGTTCTCGTCGGCGGCTGCCCGGAGCACCTGGGTGCCCGTCATGTCGGTCACCGTCACGACGGCGTGCTGGACGGCCCAGCCGTCCCGCGTGCGTACCTGTGCGCGAAGTCCCATCCCGTGTTCTCTCCTTGCTCGGTCACCCGGTGGCGCGGTGACGCAGTGACTCGGTAACTCAAGTGACTCAGGCGACCCGGTGACGCGATGAGTCGGGCCCCGGGTGGGAACGGCAGGCCGGGCCCGGCCGGCCGGGCCCCACCCCGGGCCCCGGTTCCCCCGG
>NZ_JBEXWB010000033.1:10360-34983 GCF_040629645.1 Streptomyces sp. NPDC005899
GTTTGCGCGGTGGGGTGGGCCCTGCGGGGGTCGCTGTACCCGATCCAGACCTCCCCCCACCCCACCACGGGGCCCTTTTCCGCCGGCGGCGACAGCCTCTCCGCTCGAAGCGCCATCCCGCCAGGGGTCTTGGTGGATCTTCCGTGCGACTACGCGCCCGGGTGGGCCAGCTCGATGTCGTGGCCGTCGACGCCGCTGCCGGTCACGGTCAGCGCCCCGGCCACCGGCGGGTAGCCGGTCGCGACGACCGAGTACTCGCCCGCATCCAGGTCGGCGAAGGCGTACACGCCGTCCTCACCGGTCGTCGAGGTGCCGACCACGTTGCCCGCCGCGTCGATCAGCGTGACGCGGGCGTCGGCCAGCGGGACCCGGCCGGATCCGGCCCGGACGACACCGCGCACCACGGCGCCCGACTGCAGCACCGCGTCGGCTCGGGTGACGCCCTGGCCGCCGATCTCCACCGGCAGTGCCAGCGGGCGGAAGCCGGGGGCCGTCACGGCGACGGTCACGGAGCCGGGGATCAGCTCGGCGAAGCCGAACTCCCCGCCGGCGCCGGAGACGCCGGTGGCCAGTACGTCGCCGCGCACGTCGGTCACGACGACCATCGCGCCCTCGACGGGTTCCGCGCCCTCGGCGGTCCGTACGGTTCCGGAGAGGCCGCTCGTCCCCGCGAGCAGGATGTCGTAGGCCAGCGGCTCGTCCGCGACCACGACGGTGGACGCCTGCGGCTGGAAGCCGTCGGCGGACGCGATCAGGACGTAACTGCCGGATCCGGGGGCGTCCAGGACGTAACCGCCGTCGGCCTGGGCGACCGAACGGCCCAGCTGCCGGCCGCCCAGCGAGATGAGCGTGACGGCCGCCCGGGCGACGGGTGCGCCCTCGGCGCCGCGCACGACACCGCGCACGGGCGTGCCCTGGACGGTCGCCGCCGGGGCCTCGGCGCCGGCGCCACCGGTTCCGGCCGAGGTGATCCCGGCCGTTCCCTCGGCGACGAGTGCGGTGGTCGTGTCGGTGGACCCGGCAGCCTGCGACCCGGCCGCCTGCGACCCGACAGCCTCGACGGAGGGTGCCGCGGCCGGGACGGCGTCGTTGCCCGCGTTGGTCTTCAGGGCGACCTCCTTGATGAAGATGGTCACGACGAACGCCACGAGGGCGGCCGGTGCGGCGGACAGGAAGACGTCCGCGACGCCGTGCCCGTAGGCGACCTCCATGACCGTGCGGAGCGGAGCGGGGAGCGTGTCGAGGTCGGGGATGCCCCCGCCCCCGGTACCGCCGTGGCCCAGCGCGGCACCCTGGGGGCCGAGGTCGGCGAGGCCGTCCTTGACGTAGTGGGTGACGCGGTTGCCCAGGACGGCGCCCAGCGCCGAGACGCCGATCGCACCACCGAGCGAACGGAAGAACGTGACGACGGAGCTGGCGGCGCCGAGGTCCGCGGGAGCGACCTGGTTCTGCGTGGCGAGGACCAGGTTCTGCATCATCATGCCGATGCCGAGACCCATCACGAGCATGAAGATCGCGATGTGCCAGTACTCGGTGTCGTACCGGATGGTGCCCAGCAGCCCGAGGCCCGCGGTGAGCAGGAAGCCGCCGCTGACCAGCCAGGCCTTCCAGCGGCCCGTCTTGGTGATGACCTGCCCGGAGATCGTCGAGGAGAGGAACAGGCCGGCGATCATCGGGATCGTCATGACGCCGGACATCGTCGGCGACTTGTCACGCGCCAGCTGGAAGTACTGGCTGAAGAAGACCGTGCCCGCGAACATCCCGATGCCGACGAACAGCGAGGCCGCGGAGGCCAGGGTGATCGTGCGGTTGCGGAAGAGGCGGAGCGGGATGATCGGCTCGCTGGCCTTGGACTCGACGAGCAGGAAGAGCGCGATGAGGACGGCGGTGCCGCCGAGCATCGTGTAGGTCTGCCAGGAGACCCAGTCGTACTTGTCGCCGGCGAAGGTCACCCAGAGCAGCAGCAGGGAGACGGCGGCGCTGATGAAGAAGGCGCCCGACCAGTCGACCTTGACCTGGCGCTTGACCACCGGGAGCTTCAGGGTCTTCTGCAGCACGATCAGGGCGATCACCGCGAACGGCACACCCACGTAGAAGCACCAGCGCCAGCCCATCCAGCTGGTGTCGGTGATGACGCCGCCGAGGAGCGGACCGCCCACGGTGGCGACGGCGAAGACCGCGCCGAGGTAACCGCTGTAGCGCCCGCGCTCGCGCGGGGAGATCATCGCGGCCATCACGATCTGGGCGAGGGCGGAGAGACCGCCGACGCCGACGCCCTGGACGACACGGCAGACGATGAGCATGCCGCTGCTGGTCGACAGGCCGGCGACCACCGAGCCGCCGACGTAGATGACCAGGGCTATCTGGACCAGCAGCTTCTTGCTGAACAGGTCGGCGAGCTTGCCCCACAGGGGCGTCGTGGCGGTCATGGCCAGCAGCGAGGCCGTCACGACCCAGGTGTAGGCGCTCTGGCCGCCGCCCAGGTCGGAGATGATCTCGGGCAGGGCGTTGGAGACGACCGTCGACGACAGGATCGCGACGAACATGCCGAGCAGCAGCCCGGTCAGCGCTTCCATGATCTGCCGGTGTGTCATCGGCGTGCCGTCGGGGACCTCTGAGCCCCCGTGCTTGGCGTGGCCGCCCCGCACACCGGTCGGTGTGGTCGTAGCCATGAAATTCCTTGTCTTTGCTTCTGTTACACGGGTGTACGGGTGTACGAGTCGTCGGAGTGCCCGGTGCGGCAGTCGCCGCTGTGCCGTCCGGGGACGCATCCGCCGGAGTTGCGGCAGGCGAAGCTGTCGCGCAGCCGGGACAACAACGTGTTGAGCTGTCCGACCTCTTCGTCGGACCAGTCGATGAGGTTGTGGGCGAACATTTCGGTGGTCCGCCGTGTCAGGTCGTCCAGCAGTTCGTCGCCGGCCGGGGTCAGCCGCAGGATGCGGGACCGCTTGTCCGCCGGGTCCGGAAACCGCTCGATCCAGCCGTTGTCCACCACATGGGCGACGTGTCTGCTGGTCACCGACATGTCGACGGCCAGCAGCTCGGCCAGCCGGGTGATCCGCATCTCGCCGTACTTGGCCAGCAGCGTGAGCACCGCGGCCGATCCGCTCGGGCACTCGGCGGGCAGGATGCGGGCGAGGCCCCGTTTGACGGCTCCGACGGCGCTGAGCTGCCGGGCCAGTTCTTCGTACTGGCTCCGTGCGGCCACCGGCCCTCCAGACTTCTCACGGGTCATCTTGTTGCTTAGGGCAACGATAGAAGCTGTTGGTTGCTACAGGCAAACGAAATGGGCCTTGCACAAGTAAAGGAAGCCCAAAGCCTCCGTAGCCTCCCGGTCAAGCCCCCAGCGCACAGGGGGTGACCCGGGCCGGATGTGTCCCTGGGCACAGGCGACCGCGGCACTGGTGACCGCGCCGACGGGGTGTACGGGATCGCGCACGGCGTACGTCCGGAGAGCGGGCACGGCGTGGGCGCGGACGGCGCGCGCCACCCCCGTACAGGGGTACGGACGCGTCGACGGCCGGGGTGGAGGGGCCGTGGACATCCCGGGCGCGCATCACCCGTGGTGGACCCGGGGGTTGGGCGGCAGGCCCGAGTTCGCTAGGGTCCTGGGCCATGGCACACAACCCCCACGCCCCGCAGCCGGGCCCCGAGGGCACTCACGATCCGGCGGGCAGCACCCAGATGTTCCGCGCCTTCGTCGACGAGGGCGAGCCGCAGGGCAGGCGCCGGCCCGCCGAGGCCGCGTCCCGCTCCAGGACCGGGGTGATCGTGGGCGTCGTCGCGGTCCTCGTCGTCCTCGCGGCCGTCGCCTGGCTCGCGCTCGGCTGACCGGACCGCCCGTACGACCCGGGCCGGTACGGACACCAGCTCCCGGTACCTCGACCCCGGGACCCGCAGGCGCGCGAAGGACCTCGGGCGGGCCACCCGGCCTGCCCGCAGCCTCCGTACGCCCCTCCCTCCGCACGCCTTCTCCGCACCCGCCTCCCCCGCTCGACCGGCGAAGGGGGCGGGTGTGCCGCGTTCTCCGCGCGCTGTCGGGCGGGCTGCGGCGTGACGCGGCCGCCGAGGCGGTGGTCGGGGTGCCCGGGCGGCCGGTGGAGCCGCGTGAGCGGCAGGTGGCGGTGCCGGACGCGTGGGGGATCCGGCCGGAGGACGGCGGCTGTCCGCACCCCGGCCGGAACCCCGCGCGTCAGTCGGCGATGAGCCCTTCCCTGAGCTGGGTGAGGGTCCGGGTCAGCAACCGGGAGACGTGCATCTGCGAGATGCCGACCTCCTCGCCGATCTGCGACTGGGTCATGTTGGCGAAGAAGCGCAGCATGATGATCTGCCGCTCGCGCGGCGCGAGTCTGGCGAGCAGGGGCTTCAGGGACTCGCGGTACTCGACGCCTTCCAGCGCCAGGTCCTCGTAGCCCAGGCGGTCCGCCAGGGAGCCCTCGCCGCCGTCGTCCTCGGGGGAGGGGGAGTCCAGCGAGGAGGCCGTGTAGGCGTTGCCCACGGCCAGGCCGTCGACGACGTCCTCCTCGGAGACACCGAGCGCCTTGGCCAGCTCCGGGACGGTCGGCGAGCGGTCCAGCTTCTGGGCGAGCTCGTCACTGGCCTTGGTCAGGGCGAGCCGCAGCTCCTGGAGCCGGCGCGGCACCCGTACCGACCAGGAGGTGTCCCGGAAGAAGCGCTTGATCTCCCCCACCACGGTCGGCATCGCGAACGTGGGAAACTCCACGCCCCGTTCGCAGTCGAAGCGGTCGATGGCCTTGATCAGGCCGATCGTCCCGACCTGGACGATGTCCTCCATGGGTTCGTTACGGCTCCGGAACCGTGCCGCCGCGTACCGCACGAGCGGGAGGTTGAGCTCGATGAGTGTGTCCCGCACGTAGGTCCGCTCGGGGCTCTCCGGTCCTTCGGGGCCCGAGGCGGGCCCCAGCGCGGCGAGCCGCAGGAACAGGGAGCGGGAGAGGGTGCGGGTGTCGATGGCTTCCGGCGAGCTGGTGAGCACGGCGGGTGCGGGCACGCTCTTCGTGAGCGTGAGCACCTGTGAGCTGCCCTGTTCTGCGGACATGCCACCCCCTTGAGGTCGCGGACGGTCGCGGTGGCCACGACCATCGGAGGAACGCAGCCTCCACCTGAATACCGGAGGTGGGGCTGCGGCAAACGCGGTTCCTGCAGAATGTCACATGTCGGCAACACGCTGTAGTGACAAGTCGACAAGTCTGCGGGGAGACTGCGCAGGAAACAGGGGGTGTGCGCCTTTTACGCCCCCGCGGCCGGCCTGTACGGGGTCTACCCGTTCCGGCTACGCCTCGATCCTGTTTGCGGATCGCAATCGGGCGAAACTTCGGGCCAGGAGCCTTGACACGTGCATCTGGGAGACACCGAGTTCCGCGCTGATCTGTGACTGCGTCAGGTTGTTGTAGTAGCGCAGGAGCAGGATCCGCTGCTCGCGCTCGGGCAGCTGGACGAGCAGGTGCCGCACCAGGTCGCGGTGCTCGACCCCGGCCAGGGCCGGGTCCTCGTACCCGAGCCGGTCCAGGAGTCCTGGCAGCCCGTCACCTTCCTGGGCCGCCTCCAGCGAGGTCGCGTGGTACGAGCGTCCCGCCTCGATGCACGCGAGCACCTCCTCCTCGGCGATCTTCAGCCGCTCGGCGATCTCCGCCGTGGTCGGCGAGCGGCCGTGAGCGGTCGTCAGGTCCTCCGTCGCGCCGGTGACCTGCACCCAGAGCTCGTGGAGCCGTCGCGGCACGTGGACGGTCCGCACGTTGTCCCGGAAGTAGCGTTTGATCTCGCCGACCACGGTCGGCATGGCGAACGTGGGGAACTGGACGCCGCGCTCCGGATCGAACCGGTCGATGGCGTTGATCAGGCCGATGGTGCCGACCTGGACGACGTCCTCCATCGGTTCGTTGCGGCTGCGGAACCGGGCCGCGGCGTACCGCACGAGCGGAAGGTTCGCCTCGATGAGCGCGGTCCGCACCCGGTGGTGTTCGGCGGTGCCGGGCTCGAGGTCCTTGAGGCGCCCGAACAGCACCTGGGTGAGCGCTCTGGTGTCCGCCCCCCTGGTCCTCGCGGGGGGTGCGGACGGGTCGGGCGTCTCGGTCTGGATGTCGTCGGTCTGGACGTTCTGGGGCGGGACTTGAGGCGCTGTACTGGCCGGCACGGTGACGCCACCCCTTTGCGGTCAACCACGGTCAACTCATCCGTCAAAAGCGGTCATAGCATCACAAGACATGTCCTCTATGTGCAAGCACCGCATAGAGTCGTGTTGAGGGCTTTCTGGTTTAAACACGCCGATAAGCCCCTTCCTTGTACGGCGAGGGGGCGGGCGGCCCGGCGGAGGGGAACGTCAGAAGGGGTAGTCGGCGATCACCCAAGTGGCGAACGCGCGCCACTGTCCGGCGGCTTCCTGGTGGGCCGGGTGCTCGATGTAGCGCTTCAGGGAGTCCTCGTCGGCGACCGCCGAGTTGATGGCGAAGTCGTAGGCGATCGGCCGCTCGGTGATGTTCCAGGCGCACTCCCAGAACTCCAGCTCGGGGATCTTCCCGCCCAGCTCCTGGAAGGCCCGGACCCCCGCGACGACCCGCGGGTCGTCCCGTTCGACGCCGTCGTTCAGCTTGAACAGGACCAGGTGGCGGATCATGGGGGGTTCTCCTACTTCACGAGCTCGGACATGAAGTCTCCGACGCCCTGAGCGGCGCTCGATATGCCCTCGAACCCTACTTGGACGAGGTCGGCGGCCCGGGCGGGAGAGGTGATGATCGTGTACAGCACGAAGACCACAACAAAGTAGAGCGCGATCTTCTTCGCTTGCGCCACAGCCCCGCCCCTACGCTCGATCACCTGTGCAGTCGCGTGATTCTAGCCGCACACGTGCACGTGTCCGGGGGGCCTTTCCGCTCGATCGCGCCGCCTTCAGGGACCAAGGACCCGGCGATCCGGGCCCTTTGTCCGAGGGCGCGGCTTCTGGTGGGGAGGAGGATGGGAAGCGGCCCGCGGTGTGTGTCAGAACCGCGCGGGCCGAGGGCAGGACCTCCACGAGGTCCACGCCGTGGCCCCCCGAACGCGGCGGGGGCCTCCGGTCCTGATCCCACCGGGGGAAGCGGCTTGTCCCCCCGATGCCGCTTTCCCCGGATCCCGCACCCCGGCGGTGACACCGAACGCTCGAAGGGCCCGGCGCAATGCGCCGGGCCCTTCGTCAAGAGCGGTAGCGGAGGGATTTGAACCCTCGGTGAGTTTCCCCACACTCGCTTTCGAGGCGAGCTCCTTCGGCCGCTCGGACACGCTACCGAGAGAGAGCTTAGACCATCCCCGGCCCTGGTCAGAAATCCGATTCCCGACAGGCCCCCGCGGTGCGCCGCCGGCGGAGGCCGCGGCGGCGAGGCGGCGGCTCGACGGCGGCTCAGCGGTGGCGGAAGAACGTCGTCAGCAGGGCCGCGCAGGCGTCCTCCAGCACACCGTGGACCACCTCCGGGCGGTGGTTGAGCCTGCGGTCGCGGACCACGTCCCAGAGCGAACCCGCGGCCCCGGCCTTCTCGTCCCGCGCCCCGTAGACCACACGGCCGATCCGGGACTGCACGAGCGCGCCCGCGCACATCGTGCAGGGCTCCAGGGTGACCACGAGCGTGCAGCCGGTCAGCCGCCAGCCCCCGAGGGCCGCCGCGGCGCGGCGCAGGGCCAGCACCTCGGCGTGCGCGGTCGGATCGCCGGTCGCCTCGCGTTCGTTGTGGCCGGTGGCGAGGAGGGCGCCGTCCGGGCCCAGCACGACGGCGCCGACCGGCACGTCGCCGGCCAGCGCCGCCTGCGCGGCCTCGTCGAGGGCCTGGCGCATGGATGCCTGCCACGGGTCCCGTACGGGATCGGTGGGAGGGGCTGAGGTGGGTGGGGGTGGTGGTGCGGTCACCCGCGGACCCTAGCGGACGGTCTCCAGGACATCGGAGGCGCCGAGCGCGTCCGCGATCTCCACGAGCGCGTCCGTGCGCAGGGTCAGCAGGTCCTTCTCGGACAGACCGAGGTCGGCCAGCAGCCCGAGTTCGCCGAGCGGTCCCGCCGGTACGGCGTCGGGGCCGGGTTCCGGATCCAGGTCGGGGACGGCGGCGACGGCCGGATCGCCGGCGCCGTCCTGGATGTCGTCGGGGTCGCCGTCCTCCGGCACGTCGAGGTCGACGAGCTCCTCGAGTGCGGCGATCTCGTCCTCGGCCCCCGGTTCGCGGCCGAGCAGTTCGTCGGTGAGCAGGATCTCCCCGTACGAGGAGCGGGCGGCGGCGGACGCGTCCGAGACGTAGATACGGGGGTCCTCCTCACCGTCCACCCGGACGACGCCGAACCAGGCGTCCTCCTGCTCGATGTAGACCAGGACAGTGTCCTCGTCCACCGAGGCCTCACGGGCCAGATCCGTCAGGTCGGACAGGGTTTCCACATCGTCGAGCTCTGTGTCGCTCGCTTCCCACCCGTCTTCGGTGCGAGCGAGCAGTGCGGCGAAGTACACCGTGACTCTCCCACTGGTCATAGGTGAATCGGTCCGACGGGAGGGCAGACGGTCGTCCGGCTGCTCTGGGCCCCGCCCAATCGGCATCGTGGCAGAAACCAGCGCGTCGCGAGACCTCTTCGGCCGTTGCGTCGGCCATCAGTTGCGGGAGTGCCCGGTCGGCGGCAGCTCCGGCGCCGTCCTCGGACGGCCTGTCCCAGGGGCCCGGCGCCGGGCGGTCACCAGCGGAACGTGCGCATCCGCATCTGTTGGCGCATACGGGCCGCGCGGGCGCGGCGCGGCTGCACCCGGTCGCGGAGCTGCTTCGCCTCGTGGAGTTCGCGCAGGAACTGCGCCCGGCGTCTCCGGCGCGCCGCGTCACTCTCCTGCGCGTCCGGCATGCTGTCCCGCGCTTCGGGCACGTCGCGCGAGTCGCGCCGCGTCCGCGCCTGGTTCCACTGCTCCCCGTCGGGCAATCGACACACCACCCCAAGCCTGGGTCCTTATGCCCCCACCTTCCCCCCGGACAGGCGCTTGATGCCAGCGCGGACCGGCGAGGAGCCCGCCGGGAGCCCGGCTACTGTTGACGGCATGCGGATCCACGTCGTCGACCACCCGCTGGTGGCGCACAAACTCACCACGCTGCGCGACAAGCGCACCGATTCCCCGACCTTCCGGCGGCTCGCCGACGAGCTGGTCACCCTCCTCGCGTACGAGGCCACCAGGGATGTGCGGACCGAGCAGGTCGACATCGAGACCCCGGTGACGCCCACGACGGGTGTGAAGCTGTCCCACCCGCGGCCCCTGGTCGTCCCGATCCTGCGGGCCGGGCTCGGCATGCTGGACGGCATGGTCCGTCTCCTGCCGACCGCCGAGGTCGGCTTCCTGGGCATGATCCGCAACGAGGAGACGCTCCAGGCGGAGACGTACGCGACGCGGATGCCCGAGGACCTCTCCGGCCGGCAGGTCTACGTCCTGGACCCGATGCTGGCCACCGGTGGCACGCTCGTCGCGGCCATCCGGGAGCTGATCAAGCGCGGTGCGGACGACGTCACCGCGGTCGTGCTCCTCGCGGCGCCCGAGGGCGTCGAGGTCATGGAGCGCGAGCTGGCGGGCACGCCGGTCACGGTGGTCACCGCCTCGGTCGACGAGCGGCTCAACGAGAGCGGCTACATCGTGCCGGGCCTCGGGGACGCCGGTGACCGCATGTACGGCACCGCCGACTGACGCCTCCCTGGGCGCCCTCAGGAACAGGCGGAGGGCGCCGGGGCCGGCCTCGTCAGCGCCGTGAGCGCGGAGGCCGCCGCCGCGGGCGTGCTGAACGCCTTGAACTTCGCGCCGATGATCAGGTCGACGTCCGCCGTCCTGCGGGCGTCGGTCTTCCGCAGGGCCCCGGGCAGCTGGGTGGCGAGCACGGGGAACGAACCGTTCACCGCCGTCGGGGCGCCCAGCAGGAGCCCGGTGCCGGTCACCTTCTTGTCGTAGGCGGCAGGCGCGTTGTCCACCTTGCCGATGGCGAAGCCCCGCTTCTTCAGCTCGTCCGCCGCGGCCTTGGCGAGCCCGCTGCGGGGCGTGGCGTTGTAGATGTTGACCTTGATGGCGGCGGGCTTCGGCAGGGCCTTCGCGGGAGCGGACGCCTTCGGTGAGGGGCAGGTCTTCGGGCGGTCCGCCGCGTTCGCCTGCTCGTCGCTTCCGGTGAAGACGTCGACGATCTGGAGCGTGCCCCATCCGGCCAGGCCGAGAGCCACCACGGCTGCGGTCGCCGAGAGAACCAGTTTGCGGCGATTCCGGGGGCGACGCATACGGGGGTACGTGTTGCCCGTGACGCGGTACTTTCCGCCCATGCCGGGAGGGGTCAGCATGCTCATGGCCGCAGCGTAATGCGACCTGCTGATGATGCCTACTCAAAGGATCAGTGGGTGGCACCCGTATGAGCATAAAAACACCCGAAAGGCCCGAAATGGGCCACGGGTGGGAGTGGCGCGGTCAGCCGAGTTCGAGGACGCGGGCGTGCAGCACCTGGCGCTGCTGAAGGGCGGCGCGCACGGCGCGGTGCAGCCCGTCCTCGAGGTAGAGGTCGCCCTGCCACTTCACCACGTGCGCGAAGAGGTCGCCGTAGAACGTGGAGTCCTCCGCGAGGAGGGTTTCCAGGTCCAGTTGGCCCTTGGTGGTCACCAGTTGGTCCAGGCGGACCGGACGCGGCGCCACATCCGCCCACTGTCGGGTGCTTTCCCGGCCGTGGTCGGGATATGGCCGCCCATTTCCGATGCGCTTGAAGATCACACGGAAAGCCTACCGGGCGTGGGCCTCCTGGCGCAGCCATGGCACGGGACTACCGTGCCGTTCGGCGTGCCGTCGACCGGAGGGGACCATCCGGGGGCCGGCGTCCGCAGGGGCGGCGTCCGGGGGAGCGGGACGTGCCGGGTGATCCGGGGGCGTACGCCGCAGGCGGGCCGTGCGGGCGCCGACGCGCCTGCGGCGTACGGGGGACCAGGGTGCCGGACCGTTACCGGGTGACGCCGTGCGCGTGGCCCTCACGCAGCCCGCCGTCCCGGCCGGTGGCCCCGGTGGCGGGGGCGGCGGCCACGGGACGGGACAGGGAGCGGAGGTCGTAGGCGTAGGTGCCCACGGCGTTGGCGATCACGTCGATGTTGGTGTCGTAGTGGCCCATGTCGAGGTTGTCCAGATCGTCGCAGGCCGCGTGGTAGCAGGGGTCGTACGCGACGCCGGCCGTGCCGCCGAACCTGTTCGCCTCGGCGGCCGTCTTGATGCCCTCGGCGCCCGTGTCCGTGCCACCGGACGGGATCCCGGCCTCGACGAACGGCCCGTAGTCGGAGCGTCCGGTGTAGTCCGTGCCGGTGTGCGGCTTGCCCTTGCGGTCCAGGAAGGAGGTGATGTCGCGTTCCAGCTGGGCGGACCCCTCGGGGCCGGGGCCCTCGCCAACGCCGTCGGAGTCGTCGCCGTCGAAGACGAACTGGACACCGTTCGGCGAGGCGATCATGTCGAAGTTGAGGTAGAGCGCGAGCTGGGACCGCTGCGCCTCGGAGAGCTTCGCCACGTACGCCTCGGAGCCCAGGAGGCCGTTCTCCTCCGCGGACCACCAGGCGAAACGCACCTTGTTGGCGGGCGTACGGTGCGAGCGCGCCAGCTCCAGGGCGACCTCCAGGAGGCCGGCCGAGCCGGAGGCGTTGTCGTTGATGCCCGGCCCGTCGGTGACCGAGTCGAGGTGGGCGCCGAGCATGACCGTCCTGGCCGCGTTCCCGCCCCGCGTCTCCGCGACGACGTTGCGGGTGGTGCGCTCCTCCTGGAGTTCCCGTATCTCGAAGGAGACCGTCACCTCCCCCTTGGCGAGGTCGGCGACGAGCTTCTCGCCCTCCGCCTGGGTGAGCCCGCCGGTCGGGATCCTGCCCGCCTCGGCGCCCCCGAGGGTGCCGGAGAGCGCGCCTGCGGTGTTGTTGTAGATGACCGCGCCCGCGGCGCCCGCGGTGGCGGCGGCCGCCTGCTTCTCGGCGAAGGAGCAGCCGCCGCGCTTGATGAGGGCGATCTTGCCCGTGAAGGTGGCGGACGCGTAGTCGGCGGCCTCGCACCCGGTGGTGTCGTCGGCGGGCACGGCCACGAGTGCCGCCCGCAGGCCGCCCACCGCGGTGGACTTCGTGTAGGTCATCGCCCGGACCGCGATGTCGCGGGGCGTGGGGGAGACGACGGACAGCTTCTCGGCGAGCGTCTCCGTGTAGACGAAGTCGAAGGCCTGGTAGCCGACCTTGTAGCCCGCCTCCCGCAACAGCCGGTGGACGTAGGCGGCGGAGGCGTCGTGGCCGGGCGAGCCCGCCGCGCGGTGTCCCCCCGCCGAGTCGGCTATCGCCTGGAACCGTTGCAGGTGCCGGTAGGCGTCCTTGGCCGACGAGCGCTTCACCAGCTTCTGCGACAGCGCGGCGGCCTCCTTCGCCGGATCGTGCGGGGTGTGTCCGTGGTGGGGGGACGCGGCGAGGAGGAGCGGTGTGGCCAGGGCGGTGGCGGCCACGACGGCTACGGCTCTGCGACGAGTTGCGTGCACAGGAGTCCTTCCGGTGTGAACGGATGTGGAGGAAAGCTAGCGAGCCGGCCGGTGTCTGTGAACCGCCGAGACCGGCAGTGACCGGTTATGGCTTGTTCGCGATCACTTGGTCTGGTGTGCGGCCTTGGCCGCCGCCTTGGCCCGCTGTTTGTACGCCCGTACCTCGGCGAGCGATTCGGGGCCGGTGATGTCGGCCACCGAACGGTGCGAGCCCGCTTCCCCGTAGGGGCCCGCCGCCTCCCGCCACCCCGTCGGGCGGACTTGGAACTGCTTGCCCAGCAGGGCCAGGAAGATCTGCGCCTTCTGGGTGCCGAACCCGGGCAGCGCGCCCAGCCGCTCCAGCAACTCGGCGCCGGTGCCGGCGTCCTCCCAGACGGCGCTCGCCTCACCGCCGTACTCCGCGACCAGGAACCGGCAGAGTTGCTGCACCCTCTTCGCCATGGAACCCGGATAGCGGTGCAGGGCGGGTTTCGTGGTGAAGAGTTCGGTGAAGGCGTCCGGGTCGTACGCGGCGATCTCCTGGGCGTCCAGGTCGTCGGACCCCATGCGCCGCGCCAGGGTGAAGGGCCCGGTGAAGGCCCACTCCATCGGTACCTGCTGGTCCAGCAGCATGCCGACCAGGGCGGCCAGCGGACTGCGTCCCAGGAGCTCGTCGGCTTCCGGCTGCTGGGCGATGCGCACGGAGGCGTGTCCGCCTGTCCTGTCGTCGTCGGTCATACCTTTGATCATCGCGAGGATGACGGCCATCGGCGACTCCGGGCGGACCGGGGCCACGGCGCGGCGCGCTCGCCCCCGGGCGGCCCGGCGCGGCCGCCGGCCCCGGGCGTCCGCAGGCGGGCGGGTAGCGGCCGCACCGGAGTGGGCCGTGGTCCGCAGCGGCGGACGGGCGTGCCGGTGACCTGCGGCGTGCCCCTGTCCTTCGGAGCGGCGCGCTCGGTCCCCGAGCGCGGTGTGCGGCAGGTCCTCGACCTCGTGTGTCCCGCGGCTCACGCGCCCCCCCGTCACCCCGCGGACTCCCCGGCGCCCTCCCCCATGATCTGCCGGATGACGACGGGATGGTCCGGAGCGCCCGCGGGCTGCGGACAGGTCGCGATGCGCGCGGCGATCTCGGTGACCCTCTCCAGGCTCTCGCAGGCGAGCACCCAGTAGCCGGCGAGCACGACCTCGGTCCGTCCGTGGGGATCGTCGGAGACGACCGGCCGGCCGTCCTGTCCGGCGCCGACGAACCGGGTACGCGCCGGCTCGGCCAGTCCGTTGGCGTCCACCAACTCACCGGACTCGGTGAGGTCGTCGTTGACGGCCTTCATGAACGCGAACATCGCCCGCATGTCCTCCTCGTTCCAGGCCGGTCCGGCCGGGGAGGCCGTGCCGGCCATCGCCTCGTAGTCGGCCTGCGAGCCCTGCACCATCACCAGGTACTTCATGACGCGCTCCTCGGGTGCTGCGCCGCCCCCTGCGGGCGGCCCTCCCAGGGGACGCCGGACCGGGCGCCCCTGACCGGCCAACGCGCGGGGGCCCGGCCCGAAATCACTCGCCGGCGCCCGTGGTGTCGCGACTGCTGCCGAGCGCGCACGGTGCACGGCCGCCGTTCGGCCGGGGCGGGCACGGGCGTGAGGACGGCGAACGTGAGGACGGCGAGCGGGGCGCCGGCGAGGCGGTGCCGGTGGCACGCACGACCCGTGGTGCGGTCCGCGATCCGGTGGCCCGGCCGGCGTACGGCTGTCGTCCGGGGCGGCCCTGGCCGGGGCCCTGACCGGGCCGGACAGTAGAGTTCGGCAGCGTCGTCCCCACGAACCCCGAGGTACCGGCCGTGTGTCCCGCACCATCCGAACCACCGGCGCCCCCGTCCGCGCCGGCCGTGGCCGTCGTGGGTATCGGCGCCGACGGCTGGGCGGGCCTGCCCGGCACAGCGCGCGCCGCGCTCCTGGACGCCGAGGTGCTCATCGGCGGTGAACGCCAGCTGGGCCTGCTCCCACCGGCGTGCGCCGGCCGGCGGGTGCCCTGGCCGTCGCCCCTGCGCCCCGCCGTGCGCGGCCTGCTCACCGCCCACGCCGGGCGCTCGATCGCGGTGCTGGCCAGCGGCGACCCCATGTTCTACGGCATCGGCCGCGCCCTCACGGAGGAACTGGGCGCCGGGGCGCTGCGCGTGCTGCCGCACCCCTCCTCGGTGTCCTACGCCTGCGCCCGGCTCGGCTGGCCGCTCGAGGACACGGAGACCGTCACCCTGGTCGGCCGTCCGGCGGCCCGGCTGGCCGCCGCGCTCCACGACGGCCGCCGGCTGCTGGTCCTGAGCGCGGACGCGGCCACGCCCGCCGCCGTGGCCGCGCTGCTGCGGGACCGCGGTTTCGGCCCCAGCCGGATGCGGGTCCTCGAACAACTCGGCGGCACGGACGAGGACTGCCTGGACGGCACCGCCGACACCTGGGCCCACCCGCCGGGCGACCCGCTCAACGTCGTCGCGGTGGACTGCCGCAGCACCCCGGGCGCCCTGCGCCTCGGAGCCGTACCCGGTCTGCCCGACGAGGCGTACGAGAGCGACGGTCAGCTGACCAAGCGCCACGTCCGGGCCGCGACGCTCGGGGTTCTGGCTCCCGCGCCCGGTGAGCTCCTGTGGGACATCGGCGGGGGTTCGGGATCGATCGCCGTCGAATGGCTCAGGACCCACCCCTCCTGCCGTGCGCTCACCGTGGAGCGTGACCCGGTGCGCGCTTCCCGCATCACGCGCAACGCGGACCGGCTGGGTGTCCCCGCCCTGCGTGTCGTCACCGGCCGGGCACCCGAGGCCCTGGCCGGGCTGCCCGCGCCCGACGCCGTGTTCATCGGCGGCGGCCTCACCGCGCCGGGGCTGCTCGACGCCTGCTGGGACGCGCTGCCCCCGGGCGGCAGGCTCGTCGCCAACACGGTCACGCTGGAGTCGGAGGCGCTGCTCGCCGAGTGGTACGGCCGGCTCGGCGGAGACCTGGTGCGGCTGGCGGTGGCCCACGCGGTGCCCGTCGGCGGCTTCACGGGGTGGCGTCAGGCCATGCCCGTCACGCAGTGGTCCGTACGCAAGGCCCCTTCGACCTCTTCAGGAGACAACGGATGACGGTGTACTTCATCGGCGCGGGCCCCGGTGCCGCCGACCTGATCACGGTGCGCGGCGCCCGGATCCTCGCCGCCAGCCCCGTCTGCCTGTACGCGGGCAGCCTGGTGCCCCGGGAACTGCTCGACGCCTGCCCGGCGGACGCCCGGCTCGTGGACACCGCCCAGCTCGACATCGACCGGATCACCGCCGAGCTGGTGCGCGCGCACGAGGAGGGGCACGACGTCGCCCGGTTGCACTCCGGCGACCCCTCGGTCTTCAGCGCGGTGAACGAGCAGATGCGGCGGCTCGACGAGGCGGGCGTGCCGTACGACGTCGTGCCCGGTGTGCCGGCGTTCGCCGCCGCGGCGGCCGCCCTCAAGCGGGAGCTGACGGTGCCCACGGTCGGGCAGACCGTCATCCTCACCCGGATCGCCCAGCGCGCGACCGCGATGCCGGAGGGCGAGGACCTGGCCACGCTGGGCCGCAGCGGCGCGCTGATCGTGCTGCACCTGGCGGCGGGATACGTCGACCGGGTGGTCGAGGAACTGCTGCCGCATTACGGGGCCGGCTGCCCGGCGGCGGTGGTGGCCATGGCCTCACGGCCGGACGAGATCGTGCTGCGCGGGACGCTGGAGTCCATCGCGCGGCAGGTGAAGGAGGCCGGGGTGGTGCGGACGGCCGTGATCATGGTGGGGCGGACTCTCGGCGCCGAGCAGTTCCGGGACAGCCACCTGTACTCCCCGCACCGGGACCGCCACTCCTGCTGACACCGGCCGGCCGGGGCCGCCGGTCGACGGGGCCCCGCCGGCCGGGGGTGCGTGGGCGGCACCGGCCGGGCGGGGAAGTCCATCGGCCGGTACGTGCGTACGGGCGGGAAGTGCCCTCCGCCCACCACCAGGCGTGATCGCACGGCGCTCCGGCCGGCGTCGGCGGTCGGCGACCGGCGTGATCGCACGGCGCTCCGGCCGGCGTCGGCGGTCGGCGACCGGCGTCAACGCACGGCGCTCCGGCCCACCACCGTCCCCGCGCGGTCGATACAGATCACGTCCACGGCCACCGGCGCACCGCGCAGGACCGACAGCGCCTGCTCCCCCGCCCTCTCCGCCACCAGGTCGCCCAGCGGGACCCCCGCCGCCATGCACAGCTGAAGCGCTGCCAGGCCGGTGTTGGCCACCTCGATCCGCGCGGCCAGCTCCTCGCTCGCTCCGCCCTGCCGCGCCAGCCCGGCCAGGAACGGCTTGTCGACCTGGGAACGGCCCGAGTGCAGATCCAGGTGGCCCGCCGCCAGTTTCGACAGTTTGGCGAACCCACCGCAGATCGTCAGCCGGTCCACCGGATGGCGGCGTACGTACTTCAGCACCGCACCCGCGAAGTCGCCCATGTCCAGCAGGGCGATCTCCGGCAGGCCGTACTCCGCGACCACCGTCTTCTCGGAGGTCGAGCCCGTGCATCCCGCCACGTGCCGATGGCCGGCCGCCCGCGCCACGTCCACTCCCCGTCGGATCGAGTCGATCCAGGCCGAGCAGGAGTACGGCACCACGACACCCGTCGTGCCGAGGATGGAGAGTCCGCCCAGGATGCCCAGACGAATGTTCCACGTGAAACGTGCGATCTCCTCCCCGTCGTCCACCGAGACCGTGATCTCGGCATCGCCGGTCCCCCCGTGCTCGGCCGCCACCCGCCCGATGTGGTCCCGCATCATCTGGCGGGGGACCGGGTTGATCGCGGGCTCCCCGACGTCGAGCGGCAGCCCCGGGAGCGTCACCGTGCCGACACCGGGGCCCGCCCGGAACACCACGCCGGAGCCCGGCGGCAGCGGGCGTACGGTGGCGCGCACCAGGGCTCCGTGGGTCACGTCCGGGTCGTCGCCCGCGTCCTTGACCACGCCTGCGGTTGCCCGGCCGTCGGCCAGCTGCTCGACCGCGAGCGCGAAGGCGGGGGTCTGGCCCCGGGGCAGCGTGATGGTCACGGGGTCGGGGAACTCGCCGGTGAGCAGGGCCGTGTACGCCGCTGTGGCGGCCGCCGTCGCGCAGGCGCCGGTCGTCCAGCCCGGTCGCAGACCGGTGTGCTTGAGTTGGGCGTCGCGCCCGCCCCGCGGCTCACTGCTCATGGATGGACCGGTCCCATGCCCTTGCACCTGCTCGTTCTCGGTGGCACGACGGAGGCCCGTCGGCTCGCCGAGTCCCTGGTGCCCGTGGAGGGGATCAAGGTCACCAGCTCACTGGCCGGTCGCGTCGCCCGGCCCCGGTTCCCCCCGGGTGAGGTACGCGTCGGGGGCTTCGGTGGAGCCGACGGCATGGCCGAGTGGCTCCGTGCGCACCGAGTGGATGCGGTCATCGACGCCACCCATCCTTTCGCCGGGACGATCAGTTTCAACGCGGCCGGGGCCGCCGCCGCTGTCCATGTTCCCCTGCTGGCTCTGCGCCGGCCCGGCTGGGTGCCCTCCGACGGTGACCTGTGGCACGTCACCGACTCGCTGGCCGGTGCCGCGGAACTGCTGCCCGCACTGGGCCGGCGGATCTTCCTCACGACGGGCCGGATGGGGCTGGCGGCGTTCGCCCGACTGGACGCCCTGTGGTTCCTGGTGCGGTCGGTGGACGCCCCGGAGGCCCCATGCCCGCCGCGCATGGAGGTCCTGCTCGACCGGGGTCCGTTCAGCCTGGACGGCGAGCGCGACCTGCTCCGGCGCCACCGCATCGACGTCCTGGTCACCAAGGACAGCGGTGGCGCCGCGACCGCCCCGAAGCTGACCGCGGCCCGTGAGGCCGGGGTGCCGGTGGTCGTGGTGCGCCGGCCACCGGTGCCGGACGGCGTGCCGGTCGCCGGGACGCCGGAGGAGGCCGTCGCCTGGCTGCGGGACCTCGCGGCAGCGAACGGGTGGACGGCGGCCCCCTGCCCGCCGCGGTGACCGTCCTGTCCTGCCCGGCGGTGAACGTCCGGCCTCACCCGGCGCGGTGACCGTTTCCCCGGGGTGAGGACCGTCCCGCCCCGCGTGTGACCGTCAGCGTTCGCCGGCCGCGCCGGTTCAGGCCTCCGGGTAGCGGCGGGGCGTCCAGACGATCTGGCGGCCGTCGCCCCGGTGCACCCAGCGCGTCTGGGAGGACCCCACGATGAGGATCGTCCGCATGTCCACGTCCAGCGGGTCCAGGTCGGCCAGCCGCACCGTGCGCACGCTCTCGGCCGGCCCGCCGACGTCGCGGCCGAGGACCACGGGCGTGTCCGGCGAGCGGTGTTCGAGCAGCAGGTCGCGGGCCTTGCCGACCTGCCAGGTCCGGCTGCGCGAGCCGGGGTTGTACAGCGCCATCACGAGATCGGCCGCGGCCGCCGCGCGCAGTCGCTCGGCGATGACCTCCCACGGCTTGAGCCGGTCCGAGAGGGAGATGGTGGCGTAGTCGTGGCCCAGCGGAGCTCCCGCGCGGGCGGCGGCCGCGTTGGCCGCCGTCACCCCGGGCAGCACCCGGACGGCGATGTCGGTGTAGGCCTCCTGCGAGGCGACCTCGAGGACGGCGGTCGCCATGGCGAAGACCCCGGGATCGCCTCCGGACACGACGGCCACCCGGCGGCCCCGGCGCGCCAGGTCCAGGGCGAACTCGGCGCGCTCCGACTCCACCTTGTTGTCCGAGCCGTGGCGCTGCTGCCCGGGCCGCACCGGCACCCGGTCGAGGTAGGTCGTGTAGCCCACGACGTCGTCGGCGGCGGCCAGTGCCCCGCGGGTCTCCGGGGTGAGCCACAGTGGTCCCGCCGGCCCGGTGCCGACCACGACGACCTCGCCCGAACCGGGTGACCGCTCGGGCCGTGGGGCGTCGATCCTGCTGGGGAGCACGGCGACCGCGAAGTACGGCACGGAGTCCGCGTCCGTCTCCGCGAGATCACCGATGCGCTCGCCCGCCATGGTGGCGCGCTCCACGTACCGTGCCTCGGGCAGCCGCCCGGACGCCTCGAACGCCCGGCGCACGGCGGGGAACGTACGGCCCAGTTTCATCACGACCGCGGAGTCGGTGGCCGCCAGGCGGGCCGTGAGCTCCTCCTCCGGCAGCGTGCCGGGCAGGATCGTCAGCACCTCCTCGGCCTCGACGAGCGGGGTGCCCAGCCGCGCCGCGGCGGCGCTGACCGAGGTGACACCGGGGATGACCTCGGTGTCGTAACGGTCCGCGAGCCGCTTGTGCATGTGCTGGTAGGAGCCGTAGAAGAGCGGGTCGCCCTCGGCGAGCACGGCGACGGTGCGGCCGGCGTCGAGGTGTGCCGCGAGGCGGGCGGCGGCCTCGGTGTAGAACTCGTCCAGCGCTCCCCGGTAACCGCCCGGGTGGTCCGTGGTCTCCGTCGTGACGGGGTAGACCAGCGCCTCCTCGATGTGGTCGGCGCGGATGTGCCGCGCCGCGATGGAGCGGGCGATGGAGCGGCCGTGGCGGGCGGAGTGGTAGGCGATGACGTCGGCCTCCCCGATCACCTGCACGGCGCGCACGGTCATCAGGGAGGGGTCGCCGGGGCCGAGCCCGACCCCGTACAACCGCCCGGTGCCGGCGCCGCCTGTGCCGGCCGCGCCGCTCGTGCCGGCCGCGCCCGCGGTGGTGCGGGGGCCGCCGGTCTGCTGCTGCTCGGGCACGCTCACTCCTCCTCGCTGGCGATCGCGTTGAGGGCGGCGGCCGCGATCGCGCTGCCGCCGCGCCGGCCCCGTACGACGAGGTGCTCCAGGCCGGACGGATGGGCGGCCAGGGCCTCCTTGGACTCGGCGGCCCCGATGAAGCCGACCGGCACGCCGATGACGGCGGCGGGGCGGGGTGCGCCCTCCTCGATCATCTCCAGCAGCCGGAACAGCGCGGTGGGCGCGTTGCCGACGGCGACGACCGCCCCCTCCATCCGGTCCCGCCACAGTTCGAGGGCGGCGGCGCTGCGGGTGGTGCCGAGCTCCGCGGCCAGCCCGGGGACGGCGGGGTCCGAGAGGGTGCAGATCACCTCGTTGTCCGCCGGCAGCCGCTTGCGGGTGACCCCGCTGGCGACCATGGCCACGTCGCAGAGGATGGGCGCACCGGACCGCAGGGCCGCGCGGGCGTCGGCCACGGCGTTCGGGGAGAAGGCGAGGTCGCGTACGAGGTCGACCATGCCGCAGGCGTGGATCATGCGGACGGCGACCTGGCTCACGTCGGCGGGCAGCCCTGCCAGGTCCGCTTCCGCGCGGATGGTGGCGAAGGACTGGCGGTAGATCGCCGGTCCGTCCTTCTCGTACTGGTGCACAGTGCTGTCGCTTTCTTCGTCGAACAGGCCGAACAGGGGGGCGTGGTGCGTGGTGGTCAGGTGTGGGCGCCCCGGGCCGCCGCCACGGCCGCGGCGAGCGCGGCGGGGTCGTCCCGGACCGTGGCGGTCCCGGTGGTCCGGTCCCCCCGCACGTGAGAGATCCGGTGTCCGTCCGGGGTGGCGACCACGTCGATCCACTCCCCGTGCGGATGGCCGCACCGGCGTTCGCACCCGGACCAGTACACAGGGAGCCGGCCGGCCGGGCCGACGGCGGCCCCGGCGTCGGCCCGCACGTCGGCCAGCGACTTCGCGCAGCCGGGCCGGCCGACGCACGCCCCGACACCGGCCCACGGAGAGCCGGGGCCGGTGATCAGGCCGGCCTTCGCGAGGGCGGCGAGCAGGCCGTCCGCACGGCGGGGGGCGACGCCGGTGACGACGGCCCCGCGCCACGGGGTGAGCCGGAGTCCGCCGGCGCCGGACAGCAGGCGCCACTGCGCCGCGTCCAGCCGCCCCAGCGGTACGCCGACGGACAGCGCGTCCTTCTCGCGGCTGCCCGGAAGCCGTCCGTGCGCCGGGGGCGGGGCCGTCGCGGGGCGGGGGCGGGACCGGGCGGCCCCGGTGATGCCGGCCTCTGCGAGCCGCCGCCGCACGTCGTCGGGGAGCGCGGCCGCGGCCTCGCCCGGGAGGTCCTTCATCCGCCAGGCGCCGGTGTCCCGGGCTGCGTCGAGGAAGGCACCGGCGGCGACGAGCGCCGCACGGGGCGCGTCGGCGGCGGGTACGCGCAGCACGGAGTCCGTGTCCCCGACGCGCAGCAGCGCGCCGCCGTCGCCGTGGGCCAGCAGCGTGAGGTCGGCGCCGAGGGCGTCGACATCCCCGCGGCCGTCGTCGAGGGCGAAGAGGAAACGTCCGGAGAGCGCCGTCGCCCGGTCGCTCGCGCACAGGAGACGGTCCAGCTCGGTCAGCCACGGTCCGATGTCGGCGGCCCCGCGGCCGTCCAGCCCGGAGAGCGGGGACGCGACCACGTTCCTCACCCGCTCGTGGCGCTCCGAGGGCAGCAGCCCGGCGCCGCTCAGCAGACCGGCCAGTTCGGCACCGCAGTCGGCGGAGAGGCCGCGCAACTGCACGTTCCCCCGGGAGGTGAGATGCAACTCACCGTCACCGAACCGCTCGGCCGCCTCCCGCAGGACGCCCGCCTGACGGGGCGTCAATATGCCGCCGGGTATGCGGATCCGCGCCAGCGCGCCGTCGTCCGCCCGGTGCAGGCGCAGCGCGCCGGGGCACGCGTCACCGCTGCTCCGGGCACACGCGTCACCCGGAGGCCGGGGCGGAAGGGGGGAGGCGGACATGGCGGCGAGCATACCGACCGTGACCGGGCCGCACCCCTGCGGTCACTGTGACCTACGGGACATCCGGCCGCGGCCCCGGCCGGGACGGGGCCGTCTGGTCAGGACCCCCCACCCGCCGCCTACTATGCCTAGCGGCGGTCCGTTCGGCCCGCCATCGCCAGACGGCGACATGGGAGGAAGCCCGGTGAGATTCCGGCGCGGTCCCGCCACTGTGAACCCGGCCCCGGCCGGGCGAGTCAGGAACTCCCGCCGTCCGACACACCGCCCGGGGCGTGGACACCCCGAGGAAGGGCTGACGCCGCATGATCCTGCTCCTGTCGACGTCCGACACCGACCTGCTGAGCGCCCGCGCCGCGCGGGGCCCGGTCGGCTACCGCTACGCCAACCCCTCCCGTCTCGTGCTCGACGACCTCCCGGGGCTCCTGGACGGTACGGACCTCGTCGTCGTACGCCTCCTCGGTGGCGTACGCGCCTGGCAGGACGGGCTCGACCAGGTGCTCGCGACCGGCCGCCCCGTCGTCGTGCTCACCGGTGAACAGGCCCCCGACGCGCAGCTGATGGCGGCCTCCACCGTGCCCATCGGCATCGCGGCCGAGTCGCACGCCTACCTCGCGCACGGCGGCCCCGCCAACCTCGAACAGCTGGCCCGCTTCCTCTCCGACACGGTCCTGCTCACCGGCCACGGCTTCGATCCGCCCGCCCCGGCCCCGGCGTGGGGCCCGCTGGAGCGGACCGCCCGGGACGTCACCGGCCCGACCGTCGCGGTGCTCTACTACCGCGCCCACCACATGAGCGGGAACACCGCGTTCGTCGAGGCGTTGTGCGCCGCCGTCGAGGACGCCGGCGCACGCCCCCTCCCGCTGTACGTCGCCTCGCTGCGGACCCCCGAGCCCGAGCTGATCGACGAACTCCGCGCCGCCGACGCCATCGTGACCACCGTCCTCGCGGCGGGCGGTACCAAGCCGGCCACCGCCTCGGCGGGCGGCGACGACGAGTCCTGGGACGCGGGCGCCCTCACCGGCCTCGACGTGCCCGTCCTCCAGGCGCTCTGCCTCACCAGCCCGCGGGCGGCCTGGGAGGAGAACGACGAGGGCGTCTCCCCGCTGGACGCCGCGACCCAGATCGCCGTCCCCGAGTTCGACGGCCGCCTGATCACCGTGCCGTTCTCCTTCAAGGAGATCGACGAGGACGGCCTGCCCGCGTACGTCGCCGACCCCGAGCGGGCCGCCCGGGTCGCCGGGATCGCCGTACGCCACGCCCGGCTCCGCCACATCCCGGCCGCCCGGAAGCGGATCGCGCTCGTCCTGTCCGCGTACCCGACGAAGCACTCCCGCATCGGCAACGCCGTCGGCCTCGACACCCCCGCGAGCGCCGTCGCCCTGCTGCGCCGGCTGCGTGCCGAGGGGTACGACTTCGGCCCCGAGGAGGACATCCCGGGCCTGGTCTCGGGCGACGGCGACGAGCTCATCTACGCGCTCATCGAGGCCGGCGGCCACGACCAGGAGTGGCTCACCGAGGAGCAGCTGGCCCGCAACCCGGTCCGCATCCCCGCCGCCGACTACCGCCGCTGGTACGCCACGCTGCCCGCGGAACTGCGCGAGGCCGTCGAGGAGCACTGGGGCCCGGCGCCCGGCGAGATGTTCCTCGACCGGTCCCGCAACCCCGAGGGCGACATCGTGCTCGCCGCCCTGCGGCGCGGCAATCTGCTGATCCTCATCCAGCCGCCGCGCGGCTTCGGCGAGAACCCGATCGCGATCTACCACGACCCCGACCTGCCGCCCTCGCACCACTACCTGGCCGCCTACCGCTGGATCGCCGCGTCCGCCGACGACAACGGCTTCGGCGCCGACGCGATGATCCACCTCGGCAAACACGGCAACCTGGAGTGGCTGCCCGGCAAGAACGCCGGCCTCTCCGCGGCCTGCGGCCCGGACGCGGCGCTGGGCGATCTGCCGCTGGTCTACCCGTTCCTGGTGAACGACCCGGGGGAGGGCACCCAGGCCAAGCGCCGGGTGCACGCGACCCTCGTGGACCACCTCGTGCCGCCGATGGCGAGGGCCGACAGCTACGGCGACATCGCCCGCCTCGAACAGCTGCTGGACGAGCACGCCCAGATCGCCGCCATGGACCCGGCGAAGCTCCCGGCGGTCCGCGCACAGATCTGGACCCTCATCCAGGCCGCGAAGCTCGACCACGACCTGGGGCTGGAGGACCGCCCCGAGGACGAGGGCTTCGACGAGTTCATCATGCATCTCGACGGCTGGCTCTGTGAGATCAAGGACGTCCAGATCCGCGACGGGCTGCACGTCCTGGGCAGCGCCCCGGCCGGCCAGGACCGCGTCAACCTCGTCCTCGCCGTGCTGCGCGCCCGCCAGATCTGGGGCGGTACGGCCTCGCTGCCCGGCCTGCGCGAGGCGCTCGGCCTGGACGAGTCGGCGGCCACCGGGACCGCCGCCGACGAGACCGAGG
>NZ_JBEXWB010000034.1:0-34400 GCF_040629645.1 Streptomyces sp. NPDC005899
GGCGTGTCGGGGGCGCTACGCCCCCACACGGCGACACCCCCACCCCGCTTGGGGGCGGGGGGGGGGCTGGGGGGGGGGCGGGGGCCGGCGGGGGTGGGGGGGGTGGAGAGCGGTGCGGTGACGGGGGTGGTGTCGGGGGTGGGACTCACGGTGGTCATACCGTCTCGTTTCTCGTGGTGCGGGGGTGGGCAGCTACTCGGCACACATCCCGGCGGGTACGGAGGTTCCGCACGTGTTGCCGTCGAACGCGTTGCCCGTCCCGGAGGTGTCCCGGTCGGCCAGGTCGGCCGGCATGTTGTCCCGCACGAGGTTCCGGCTGATCGTGTTGCCGGTGTTCAGCGCGCCCACGAAGCTCTTGAACAGCACGACGCCGCCGGAGAGCGGGGTGGCGCCGACGTTGCCCCGGATCACGTTGTCCCGCACGACGGTCCGCTCACTGCCGGTGAGGACGACGCCGGAACCCTGGATGGCCGAGAGGCGGGGGGTGGCCGCGCAGTACTTGTTGTTCTCCTCGATCCGGTTGTTGCTGACGGTCATCGCCCCGGCCGCGGGCTTGGACTCGTCACCCACGACGAAGACCCCGCTGCAGTTGCCCGACATCCTGTTGCCGTCGATCAGGAGGTTCCTGACCCGCCGGGCCGTGACGCCGATGCGGTTGCCGGTCAGGGAGTTGTTCCGGATCTCGGTCCCCTGCGTGTCGGTCGCGCCGCCCTCCTCGCTGACGCTGTTGGCGACGAAGATGCCCGCGTCGCCGTTACCGGTGGCGGTGTTGTCCCGCAGGTCCGCGTGGGCCGAGTGTTCCTGGGCGATGCCCCAGGTGCCGTTGGACCGGGCGGTCACCCGCCGCACGGAGAGTCCGCCGGTCCACGAGGCCCAGACGCCGCTCTTGGCGAAGCCGGAGACGGTGAGCGAGCGGATGCTGACGTCGTCGACCGTGTGGCCCTTGGTACCGGCGACGCAGATGCCGTTGCCGGACGCCGCGCAGGTACCCGCGGCCTTCGTGCCCGTGGCGGCGGGCATGAGCACCACCCGGCCGCCGACGCCGAGCAGGGTCAGGCCCGGCTTCGTGATGTGGACGCTCTCGTGATAGGTGCCCGGCAGGACGACGACGGTGTCCCCGGGGGAGGCCGCGTCCACCGCGCTCTGGATCGAACCGCCCGGGCGCACGACGTGGTCACCGGGCCCGGCCGCGGCGGAGGGGACCGCCGCCCCTCCCAGCGCCGTGGCCAGAGCGACGGTCGCAGCCGCCAGGCAGGTGATGTGTTTTTTCCTCATGTGCCGAAACTAGGGGCGATCACCCCCGGTGGCGACGGAAGGTGAGCGTCCGGGCACATGGTGTGCCTGAATGGCTTACTCGCCCCGCCGCCCCCGCCGCCCCCGTCGCCCCCGCCGCACACCGTGCCCTCCCGGAGGGCGGGCCGCCCGGCTCGTGCGCCTCGTGCGCGGGGGCGCGCGGACGCCTTAGCGTGAGCCCATGACGGGCAAGCGCGATCTTCGAGAACTGCTGCACACCATGCGACCGGAGCTGAACCCGGGCCGCTACGTCTTCACGACCGTGGCCGGCGGGGCGGTACCGGACGGGGTCAGGCCCGTCGTCACCGTGTCCGAGACCGAGGGCCTGACCCTGGTCGTACCCGAGCCGGAGGCGGCGGCCGCGGGGCTGGGGTACGACTTCGTGGCGGGCTGGATCACCCTGCGCGTCCACTCCGCCCTGGATGCCGTCGGCCTGACCGCCGCCGTCGCCCTCGCCCTCACGGATGCCGGCGTGAGCTGCAACGTGGTCGCCGGATACCACCACGACCACCTGTTCGTCCCGTACGCGCGTGCGAGTGAAGCCCTGGAGGTGCTGGAGGTACTGGCCGCGGAGTCCGGCTGAGACCTGCCGGGAGTGCCCGGCTCCACGACGTGAGCCGGGACACGTAACATGGCCGCATGTCCTTCCTCCGCCGCCGTAGCGCCGCCACACCCGCGGGCCCGGACTTCGACGTCCTGGCCATGGACCCGGGGGACTGGCCCGGCAACCTCGGCGCCGGGTTGCTCCCCGCTCCGGACGGGAGCTGCCAGGGCGTGTTCCTGCGCTACGACCTGTTCGGCGGCCGAGGTCCGGCGATGATCATCGGCAACCTGCCGGAGGGCTCGCCGGCCCGGGAGACCGAGGAGGGCCAGGTTCCGTTCGAGGTGGCCCAGCTCCTCCTCGCGCTCGAGAACGACGAACCGGTCGAGGTCACCGGCACCGAGGACGTGCCCGTCATGCAGGGCGACAGCCTGCTGATCGTGCGCCGGGTCAAACTCTCCGAGAGCCGCGTCTCCTGTGTGCAGTTCGACCGCAGCGACGGTGTGCTCGTCACCATCGCCAGCTGGGACCGGCCGATCACCGACGATCTGTACGCCCTGCTGAAGCCACTGCCCGCGGAGCTCTTCCAGCAGGGCTGAAACGTCCCTGCTCCGTCAGCAGCCGCGTCACCTGTGCCGCGGAGGTGCCGATCCCCGTGGGGCCGGCGAGGTGCCACGGGGTGCCGGTGCCCCGCCGCAGGTCCTCCTCGCGGTAGCGCCGGCAGCCCCGGTGCCAGATCAGGATCCCCGCCATCCAGTGCCGGAGCTCGACCACATAGCCCGCCAGGGTCTCCCTCGCCTCCGAGTCCAGCGCGAAGTCGTCGTACAGGACCGGCAGTTCGTGCTCGGCCACGTGCTGGAACTGGCGCATCCGCGCCTTCATCAAGTCGTCCACGACGGCCACGCCCGTCCGGTAGTCGACCCCGAAGAAGTTCTGGACGACCAGGACGCCGTTGTGCACCTCGCCCTCGTACTCGATCTCCTTCTGGTAAGAGAACAGGTCGTTCATCAGGCACGCGTAGTCCGCGGCGGCGTTCTCCAGGGACCGCATCGGGCCGCTGCGGTACACGGCCTCCGGCACCTTCCTGCCGTGCCCCAGCCTGCACAGGCTCATCGTCAGATCGGAACCGAACGTCCGGCGGCGCATCTCGACGTAGTCCACCGGGTCGGGGATCCGGTTCTGCGCCTGGTTCGCCAGCTCCCACAGCCAGCTCGCGGTCATCGACTCCACCGCCTCCCGGAAGGTGCGCCGACCGCTCTCGTCCATCGGCCCCGCGGTCCGCCGCCAGAGGTCGCCGAGAGCCCGCTCGAGGGCGTTCACCGGCTCGGGCGGGGACGCCCCCTCCAGCGGCATGAACAGCGACAGCCGCTCGTTGGCCAGCCGCGCGCCGGCCAGATCGCGGGTCCGCCCGTGCACCACCGGGAACCAGTCGTCGCCGTACGTGCCCCAGGTCAGCCACCCGGAGGACAGGTCGAGCTCATCGGGGGTGGCGTCGGGGTGCAGGCCCGCGGCGCACAGCGGGAGATCCGTGGCGACGAGCCGCTCCTCGTCCCAGATGTGCGAACCGGGCACCCCCGGCTGGGCCTCCAGGATGCCCATCCGGCGCGCCCACTCCACGATCCGCACCCGCGCCCCGTCCAGGTGCGGGCTGAGCGTCGTGGTGAACGGCATGTCGAAGTCCGGGAGCAGGGACGGGCCGACGTGCCGGTACGGGACGTGGGTGTGGCTCCGGTGCCGTGCCGACTCCGAGCGTGGCGTGAGCCGGATCGACGCCGCCGCCATCCCGAAAGGGGGCACGCTCCCGGCGGCGCTCCCACCGTCGTTCATGTAGCGGCTGGAGCGCATGTGCCACTCGTGACCGCCGGACTGCCAGTCCTGGAGTCCCTTGACGTACGCCATGACGGCGACGGTCTCCTCCGGCGTGAGCCCCTTCTCCGCGCAGAGCGGCGGCAGTTCGGTGAGCGCGGTGTTCTCGAACTGCTGGAGGCGGGACGTCAGCAGGTCGTTGACCGCCTCGGCCGCCTCCTGGGTCGTGCAGCCCAGGAACGTCTCCAGGACGAGCACGCCGTTGCTGTTCTCGCCCTCCTCCTCGACCTCGCGCTGGTAGGAGAACAGGTCGTTGCGCAGGTGCACGCCGTCGGAGAACGCGTCCCGCAGCACCCCCAGTGCCCGTGAGCCGGCCAGTGACGCCGGCACCTCCGCGTGCGCCGCGTACTCCACGAGTCCGGCGGACCACGGGGCGCCGCCCACCTTCCGCCGCATCTCGATGTACTCGACGGGATTCGCGATGCGGCCCTCGTTGATGTTCGCGAGCTCCCACAGGGACTCGTTCAGCAGGTTCTCCGTCGCTTCGGCGAACCTGGCCCGCCAGGCGTCCGACATCGCCGGCACCGTCCGGGCCCACAGGTCGGCGAGTCCGGCCTCCACGGGATTGGACGGCTCGGGCGTGGCGGCGCCCCGCTCCATCGGCATGAAGGCGGGCAGGCGGTCCAGGTACCGCTTCGCACCCTCGCGGTCCGGAGTGCGCTTGAACAGCTCCAGGAAGTGGTCGTCGAAGAAGAAGACCCACACGTACCAGTCGGTGACCAGGGACAGCGCCTCGGACGAGCAGTCGGGATGGGTGTACGCGCACAGCAGCGCGTAGTCGTGGGCCTCCAGGTCCTTCTCCTCCCAGACCCCGGACCCCTCCAGCATCCCCATCCCGCGCGCCCACTCCCTGGTATGGCTGCGGGCCGCCTCCAGATGAGCATTGAGCCGTGCCGGGTACGGCACGTAGAAGTCCGGCAGTGAGAACGGCTGTGCCATGTGTGTGAGGCCTTTCGGAGACTCCGCGCGTCGGCGCGGAACGGTCCTGTCCGCGCCAGCACTACCCTTCGGCCATCCGGGTCACGCACCGCGCGAAATAGTCAGACAAGCCCAAGAATCCTGCGACACCGCACTGTTGACTCACCCGCACCGCCCGTCCCAGAGTGTGCGCCGACAACGGAACGCTGAGATCCACCCAGGACCGGCCCGGGTCCGCCCGGCCAAGAAGGGTTGTCATGACGTCGAAGCAGAGGAACAGGCTCGCGCTCGCACTGGCCACGGCGGGTGCGCTGGGCGTCGCCCTGCTCAGCCCGGCGGCCCAGGCCGGCGCGGACGGGGTACGACCGGAATGCCCCCGCAGCCTGGACTGCGACTGGGTGCCGGCCGCCTACCGGCAGACCGGCGACCCGGCGGACAAGCGCACGTACGGCAACTACGACACGGCGGACCGGCCGGACAGCAACGCCGTCAAGTTCATCGTCCTGCACGACACCGAGGTCGACTACGACACCACCCTGAAGATCTTCCAGGACCCCCGCAACCAGACCTCCGCCCACTACGTCGTGCGGTCGGCCGACGGCCACGTCACCCAGATGGTGAAGAACAAGGACATCGCCTGGCAGGCGGGCAACTGGTACCTCAACACCCACTCCATCGGCATCGAGCAGGAGGGCTTCGCCGCCCAGGGCGCCACGTGGTACACGCCCGAGATGTACCGCTCGACCGCCAGGCTGGTACGTCACCTCGCGGCGAAGTACGACATCCCCCTGGACCGGCAGCACATCCTCGGCCACGACGGGGTCCCGCCCACCAGCGCCGCCGGTACGAGGAACATGCACTGGGACCCGGGACCGTACTGGGACTGGAACCGCTTCATGGCACTGCTCGGCCGACCCACCGTGCCGAGCGCGCCCAGGAGCAGCGAACTCGTCACCGTCAGCGCGGACTTCGACAGGAACAAGCAGGCGTTCCGCGACTGCGAGAAGGGCGTCGACCTGCCGTTGCAGGGGAGCAGCGCGGTGCCCCTGCGCACGGAACCGTCCGAGGAGGCACCCCTCTTCTCCGATCCGGGGCTGCACCCGGACGGCTCGCCCGGCACGAACTGCGCCGCGGACTGGGGCAGCAAGATCAGCGCCACGCAGCAGGCCGTGGTCGCCGACCGGGTGCCCGGCTGGACGGCGATCTGGTGGTACGGGCAGAAGGCGTGGTTCCGCTCCCCGCACGGCGTCAGGGTCACCACTCCGACCTCGGGCTACGTGGTGAAGCCCCGGAGCGGCAAGGCGGAGGTGCCCGTCTACGGGGTGGCCTACCCCGAGAAGGCGGAGTACCCCGCGGACTTCCCCAAGCCGGCCGTGGGCAGCCCGCTGGCCTACACCATCGAGGCGGGTCAGGCGTTCCCGGGAGGCGGCGAGGCGCCCACCGGGTACTACTACGCTCCGACGATCGACGCGTCGGAGCCGTACGACCACACGTATGTCCGCGGGGACCAGAAGTACGTGACGGTCCAGATCGGGCACCGGATCGGTTTCGTCAGGGCGTCCGACGTGGATGTGGTGCGGGCCCGGCCGTAGCCCGGCCGCCCGCGGCACGCCTCGGCACCGGTGTGTCGGCACCGGTCCCGAGGCGTGCAACCCGTCGGCCGGGCCCGCCGGGCCCGGCACCGTCAGCGTGTGCCCACCGCGGCGCGCACGGCCCGGCGGGCCATCGCGCAGTCGTCGTGCAGCCTGCGCAGCAGCAGCCGCTGCTCCTCGCCCGAGGAGAGCGCGCCCTGCCGCGTCTGGCCGCCCCCGGAGGGCGCCCCCTCCCGCATGGCCCGCTGCACGGCCGTCTCGTACGTACGGATCTCCCGGGTGAGGACGAGCATCAGGTTGACCAGGAAGGCGTCACGCGCCGCGGCACCGGCCGCCTGCGCGAGCTGGCTGATCTGACGCCGGGCCGCCGGCGCGTCCCCGAGCACGGTCCACAGGGTGGCGAGGTCGTAGCCCGGCAGATACCAGCCCGCGTGCTCCCAGTCGACCAGCACGGGGCCGGTCGGGGGCAGCAGGATGTTGGAGAGCAGGGCGTCACCGTGGCAGAACTGGCCCATTCCCTGCCTGCCTCCCGCGTGCGCGAGACCGTGCAACAGCTTCTGCAGGTCACCCAGGTCACGGTCGGTGAAAAGCCCCAACTCGTGGTAGCGGGCGATGCGTGAGGCGTAGTCCAGCGGCGCCTCGAAAAGACCGGCCGGTGGACGCCAGGCGTTGATCCGGCTGATCGCCCCCAGAGCGGCTCGCACGTCCGCGCGCGGAGGGGCCTCCACGGGGTGCCTCGTCAGTGCCGCCACCCTGCCGGGCATCCGCTCGATCACCAGTGTGCAGTTCTCCGGATCCGCGGCGATGAGCCGGGGGACCCGAACCGGTGGGCGGTGCCTGACGAAGGCGCGGTATGCAGCTATTTCGTGCCTGAACCGCTCCGTCCAGGCGGGTGAGTGGTCCAGTAAACACTTGGCGACGGCGGTGACGCGGCCGGTCGTGCCGACGATGAGCACCGAGCGCCCGCTACGGCGCAGCACCTGCACCGGGTTGAACTCGGGGCAGATGCGGTGGACGGAGGCGATGACCATCCTCAGTTGCGCGCCCTGGGGACCCGAGAGGTCGAGGCGTCCGCTGAGCGGCTGGGTGCCCGGCCCCGCCGCCCGCCGGGTCCGACCCGTGCCGGACGACGGTGACGCGGCGCGGGGGTCGAGATACGGCCCGCCACCCGCCCCCATGGGACGAAGCGGCCGGGGCGGGGCGGACACGGAGGACGATGCTGTGTACATGGGCGAGACAGATCCCTTCGTGCGCCGACAAGTTGCGTACGCCGCCCCGGCCGGCGGCCGTTCGGCACCCTGGGGAGTACCGAGGGCTGCCGGGCGGGGTGGCGCTTTCCTACCTGACACCGGACCGCGGGTGGCAGACCATCTGGCGGACCCTGGCGGACCCTGGCGAATAGTCGCTCAGCATCTGACAGGGGGTTAGTGTCAAGTCAGCCGAGAACCTGGGGGCTTGACGTGACCGGAGAACCCAACACCCGCCTTTCTGACCTGTTCGGCCTGGCCGGCTGGTCCAAGGGTGAGCTCGCGAGAATGGTGAACCGGCAGGCGGCGGCCATGGGCCACCACCAGCTGGCGACCGACACCTCGCGGGTCCGGCGCTGGATCGACACGGGGGAGTCCCCCCGAGACCCGGTGCCCGAAGTGCTGGCGGCTCTGTTCACCGAGCGGCTCGGCCGTGTCGTGACCATCGAGGACCTCGGGTTCGGCCGGCGCGGGCGTGTGGGGAAGCGGCGAGACGCCGGGACGGAGAAGGATCCCGACGGATTGCCGTGGGCGCCCGAACGGACGGCAGCGGTCCTCACCGAATTCACGGGAATGGACCTCATGCTCAACCGACGCGGCTTGGTGGGCGCGGGCGCCGCACTCACCGCCGGCTCAGTACTCACCGGTGCCATGCACGACTGGCTGCAGTCCGACCCCGCCCCGGCGGCCCGGACGGCACGCCCCGACGACCCCTTCCACGCGGACAACGCGGGCTTCGACCGGTACGAGGCCGCCCCCATCGGATCCGAGGAGATCGAGGCGCTCGAACGATCGGTCGAGGTCTTCCGGGCCTGGGACGCGTCCCGGGGCGGCGGCCTCCAGCGCAAGGCCGTCGTGGGCCAGCTCAACGAGGTGGGCGGCATGCTCGCCTACCGTCACCCCGACCACCTGCAGCGCCGCCTCTGGGGCGTCGCCGCCAACCTCGCGGTCCTGGCCGGGTGGATGTCGCACGACGTCGGCCTGGAGCCCACCGCCCAGAAGTACTTCGTCATCGCGGCCCACGCGGCACGGGAGGGCGGCGACCGGCCCCGCGCGGGGGAGGCCCTCTCCCGCGCGGCCCGCCAGATGGTCCACCTGGGCCGCCCGGACGACGCCCTGGACCTCATGAAGCTTGCCAAGTCGGGCTCAGGGGATCAGACGCTGCCGCGCACCCAGGCCATGCTGCGCACGATCGAGGCTTGGGCGCAGGCGGCGATGGGCCGAGGGCAGGCGATGCGGCGCACACTCGGAGAGGCCGAGGACCTCTTCGTCTCGGACAAGGGCGATGTCCCGCCGCCCAGTTGGATGCAGATGTTCGACGAGGCGGACATGCACGGCATGCAGGCCCTGGCCTTCCGCACCTTGGCCGAGCACGACCCGGCGGCGGCCACCACGGCCCAGCGTCACGCCAAGCAGGCATTGGACCTCCGCGAGAACGGCCGTCAGCGGTCCAGGATCTTCGACTACATCTCGCTCGCGTCGGCCTGCTTCATCGCCGACGATCCGGAGCAGGCCGACCGGTACGCGCGACTCGCCCTCGTGTCGATGGGCGAGACCTCCTCCCACCGCACCTGGGACCGGTTGCGCGAGATGTACCGGCTCACCGGTCAGTTCGCCGGCTACGCGAAGATCGAGGACCTGCGGGAGGAGATCCAGCTCGCCCTGCCGCGGAAGTCGTTCAAGAAGTCCGGAGGTCCACGTATCTGAGCGGCGCCCCGCCAGGGGGCGATCCGTTCCGCGTCCGGCAGCCGGCGGCTCGTGCGCAGGGGTGCCGACGGTCCGCTGCGGGATCTGCGGGCAGGCGTCCTCAGGATGCTGTGCGGGCCACCAGCACGCAGGCGTCCTCGATCCGTTCGTCCCCCCCGAACTCCGCGGCGACGGTGCGGACGCAGTCCTGGGCGCTCCGGGCCTCGGCGAGGCGTGGCGCGAGTTCCAGCAGCGCCTGCGGTCCCGTGTCCCGGCCACTTCGCCGTGCGAGCCCGTCCGTGTGCAGCATCAGCACGTCGCCCGGCAGCAGGACCACCTGGTCCTGTTCGTAGGCGACGCCGGACACCGCACCGAGCGGCACTCCGTCCACCGGTGGCAGAGGGCGCCCTGTCGCGCCGCGGAAGAGGAGCGGTGCGGGGTGCCCCGCCTGGGCCCAGGTGAGTGTGCCGGTCGCGGGATCGAACCGGCAGCACACCGCGCTGCCCAGCGCCGGCTGGGCCGAGCACTCGATCAGCTGGTTGAGATGCCCCAGCAGGGCTCCCGGCCCGACTCCGGCGACGGCCATCCCGCGCAGTGCTCCGAGCAGGGTCGCCATGGCCGTGGTGGCGTGGATCCCGTGGCCCGTCAGTTCCCCGACCGTGAGGAGCAGGTGGCCGTCCGGCAGCCGCAGGGCGTCGTACCAGTTGCCGCCGATCAGGTCGCCCGACCCGGCCGGCAGGTACCGGGCGGCGATGTCCAGCCCGCCCGGGCCCGGACCGGAGGGAGGTAAGGAGCCCGGACGTGCCGGGAGCAGGGCTTCCTGCAGCTCGGCCGCCATCCGGCGTTCGGCCCGTGCCCGGTGTTCGCGGTCTCCCAGGGTGTCCCGGGCGCTGCCCACGACGTGCTGGGTGCGGCGCAGGGCGCTGACATCGCGCAGCACGGCCCACATGGAGGCGGTGCAGCCGTACGCGTCGAGCACCGGCTCACCCGTCATGTGGAGCGTCCGCAGGGAGCCGTCGGGTCGCAGGATCCGGAATTCCCCGTCCATCGGCCTGCCGTCCACCAGGCAGCCGGTGACCATGGAGGTCAGCACGGGCTGGTCCTCGGCGAGAAGCACGGACGGCAACTCGTCCAGGGAGAGCGCGCCGGCCTGCGGGGCTCTGCCGAAGATGCGGTACAGCTCCTCGGACCAGCTGGCCTCGTCGGTCAGGAGATTCCATTCGGCGGTGCCGACCCTGCTCGGCGGTGTGCCGGGAGGCCGGTCGGCGGCGGGCCGCCGTAAGCCCTGGGGCGTCGGTTCGTCAGTCGTCTGGGTGGGGATGCCGTTCCTGAGGTGCCCCAGGTGTTCGCCGAGGTCGTCGAGCTGGTGGACCGCGAGTTCGCAGAGCGCGCGCTGCCACCGCAGCCGGGGGTCGTCCTCGTCGGCGACCACGGCGTGCCGTCGCACCGCGTCCACGTCCCCGCGCAGCCGCAGGGCCCGGGTGATCAGGGCGTCGACGGCGTGCCGCTCGGGAGGCTGGGGGGCGGGGCGGTCCGCGAAAAGATGGGACGGCATCTCGGACTCCGATACAGGCGTTGCGCGACCGGCTCGTGGGGGTGGACCGGACTCGACTGTCGCACAGGGCGTGGGAGCCCGTAAGGGATTCGGCAACACTCGACGCGTTGTTGCACCTGGCATATGCCTTCGGCTGGGTGGAGCTGAGGTCCGCCGAACACCCTTGCCCTTGCGCGTGGTTGACGCAAGTCCACCGGCGCGAGTTGGGGGACGCGCGCCCGCGCGGGCGTCCCGCGAGCGGCACACTCCATGGGGCAGGGCGTATGTGGATCCCGAAACCTCCGCCGCTTCCCCTCGGCGCCGCCGGGCGACGCGTGGAGTCGAATATCAGTTCCTCCGGTGACAGGGTGTACGCCGCTCGTCTGTCCCGGCGTGTTGATCGAGTGCCCGCATCCACAGCAGGGGCGAGGGGTGGACCCGCGGCGCGTCCGGGAATGGCGGCGGTCTCGACGGCGTTACGTCACCGGAACGAAAACGACACCCATCCCCAAGAAGGGGGAGGGGTCGCAGTCCTGTGGAGGTCCCCATGGCACGCAGTGAGACCAGGCCCGTCGTGCTCCTCCGGTCGACCGCCGGAACCGGGCACACCTACGCCACCCGCAAGAACCGCCGCAACGACCCCGACCGGCTGGAACTGCGCAAGTACGACCCGGCCGCGGGTCAGCACGTCCTGTTCCGCGAGACCCGCTGACCCGGCCGGGCCCCCGGCCCGCTGCCGGCGGAGTCTCCGGTGGCAGCGGAAGCGGGGCGGCGGGATGCCCGGCCCCGGTGGTCGCGGTGGTGGGCATCACAGCCCGGGGTCCCGATTCACGGGAACGCGAGCGGGTGGTTTATCGTTCATCTATACGTGGGGGCGAGGCGGTGAACCGAACGCCACGACCCCACGCGTGAGCCGCCCCGGCTGGATTCCCCCGATCCGGCCGGGGCTTTCCGCTGTCCGCCACGCGCGCCCACCTCCGCGTCGTGAGCTGCCGGACCGTGGTCACCCGGTCCGCCGGGCACCGGTCACATGATCTGCGTGAGGTCGGTCGCGTAATGCTCGATGGCCGCACGGTACTGCTGTACGTGCGGGTCGCCGCTGCTCGCCGCGAGCAGGCACAGCAGAAGGCGCATGGCCTCGTGGTGTTCGCCCGTGTTGAAGAGGGCCATGGCCAGGAAGGTCCGCAGTGCGCCGTCGTCCGGGAACTCCGCCACCCCGAGGCGCAGCGTCTCGACGGCCTGCCCGAACCTGCCGAGGACGCGGTACGTGCTGCCGAGTCCCAGCAGCGCCCCCCGGCGCTCCTCCTCGGCCAGGCCGTCGCCCTGGAGGCTCCGCTCGTAGTACGGCACCGCCTCCGCCTCCAGGCCGAGCACATCGTGGACCCAGGCGGTCTGGTAGGCCACGTCCGCGGCGTCGGGGAACGCGGCGGTGAGGGCGAGAAGCCGCTCCCTGGCCTGCTCGGGATGGCCCTGCTCCCGCAGGGCGACGGCCTGCGCCAGCAGCCGGTCCTTGTTCTGTGCGCTCATGAGCACATGGTCGCACCCGCTTCGGGGGTGTGGCCGCCGGGCTCCGGGGCATTGGTTGGCCATGACAGCAGAGATGGAATCCGGGGCCAGGCGTAGAAACGCGGGGCGTATCCTGTTGCGTGCCATGCTGCTTTTCGTGGCATTCGCGGGTCTTGTGGCGTTCTCCGTCGTCCTGGCCAAGGTGACGCTCACGCCCTCACCGGCTTCGGAGGACATCGTGACCTCCAACCTCCAGCCGGGACGCTCGCTGCGGCAGTACGCGGAGGAGTACACCTTCCTCGCCGCCTGCAAACAGGCGGGCGGAAACCTGCTCCTCGGTGTGCCGTTCGGCGTCCTCCTGCCGATCCTGGTCCCGCGCCGACTGAGGATGATCCGCATGATCGTCCTGACGGTGCTGGTCATCGCGGTCGTCGAGCTCGTACAGGGGGCGCTCGTGACGGGGCGGGCCTTCGACATCGACGACGTCATCCTCAACACCACGGGGGCGCTGCTGGGTTACGTCGTGATCGGGCGTCGGATCAGCCACCACTACCACGCGTTGTCGGACGATCGGGCCCCGAAGCCCGCGGCCGGCGCGGCCGTTCCGGACACCGCCGGAACCGAGGCCGGTTCCGGGACCCGGACGGGCACCTGGTACGCGGGCCGGAAGAAGCCGCTCACGAAGACCGGGACCTCCGACGGCGACGCGGCCGCACGCCGGAACGGGCCCACGCCCACTGCGCGCGGACGCGCCCTCGTGGAGCGGTGGCGCGCCGGCCGGACCGGACCGGGCGGGGGAGCGCCCGGAACGGGCCGACGCGGAGCCTGCCGCCCGCTCCCGGCCGGCTCCACCCCGTACACCGGGGCGGAGCCGGCCGGAAGCGGGTGGCGGAGCGCCGGGCAGGCTGTTTCACGGGACTCCTGGCACCGGGTGGTCGATCGCGTGCCGGGATCGACGCGTTGCCGCGTGCCCGGACACGCCGTGTCCGTCGCGCGTGTCACCTGCACGCTAAATCGCGCCTGCGGTCGAGCCCCTGCTCCCGCGGCCCGCGATCCGCCCCGTCGGCCACCGGACCCTCGCCCCCCGCGGCCGTCCGGGTCCGGCGGACTCGTCGCGAGGGAACGCCACCACCCGGGCGGGGCCCGGGGCCGCTCAGCAGGGCGGATGTACGGGACACACAGCAAGTGATGTGCGGGCGCCCTCTTGCGGGCCGGACGTGCCCCAGCGGTGCGCGTGGGCTGATGGGACCGCTCCCATGCGTGGGCCTGGCACCGAGGCGTCACGGGGTGGTGGTCGGCAGAGGCTTCCTCATCTCCCGCTATCGAAATAATTCGACTCACCGCGTCTCTTGACGCCGATTTTCCCCGTCCCCATGCTGGGAGCGCTCCCACGGGTGGTTCAGGTCTTGCGCTCAACCCCCGTACGCCCCCATGTCGCCGAGCCGCGAGGAGATACCCGGCATGCCAACGGGAACCGCACGAAGAAGCTGGTTACCCAGAAGACCCCGCAGAACCGGAGCCGGTGGCAGACGGCTGTGGACGGCGTCTCTGGCCGCGTTCGCCCTTCCCCTGGGCATGACCGCCGCGGCAGGCGGCACACCGGCCCAGGCCGCCGCCGTTCAGTGCAGTGTCGACTACAAGGCGAACGACTGGGGTTCCGGCTTCAACACCGAACTCACCGTCACCAACCGGGGCACGGCCGCGATAAACGGCTGGACCCTGACGTACGACTACGCCGGCAACCAGAAGCTCGCCAACGGCTGGAACGGCACCTGGTCGCAGGCCGGCAAGACCGTCACCGTCAAGAACGCGGCGTGGAACGGGACCGTCGCCGCGGGGGCCGCCGTGACGGCCGGCGCACAGTTCTCGTACAGCGGCACTAACACAGCCCCCACCGCCTTCGCCGTCAACGGCACGGTCTGCGCGGGCGCGCACCAGCCGCCGATCACCGTCCTCACCAGCCCCGCGGCGGGCAGCACCTACTCCGCCGGAGACGCCGTCCCGCTGGCCGCCACCGCGGCCGCCGCGGACGGTGCGGGGATCAGCAAGGTCGAGTTCTACGACAACACGACCCTGCTCGGCACCGACACCACATCGCCCTACACCTACAGCGCCCAGGGCCTCGCGGCCGGCAGCCACTCCGTCTACGCCAGGGCTTACGACAGCCTGGGAGCCTCGTCGGAGTCGACGCCCTCGGGCATCACCGTCGTGGCGGGCCCCGTCGTCGTCGCGACGCCCTCGCAACTGGGGGTCCAGCAGGGCAGGACGGGCACCTTCGACGTGAAGCTGTCCACCGCCCCGCGAGCGAACGTCACCGTCACCGTGGCCCGGTCCGCGGGCAACACCGGGCTGAGTGTCACGGGCGGGGCGAGCCTCACCTTCACCCCGTCCACCTGGTCCACGGCACAGAAGGTGACCGTCGCGGCCAACAGCACCGGCACGGGTGCGGCCACCTTCACCGCCTCGGCGCCCGGCCACGGCAAGGCGGAGGTGACCGTCACCCAGCTGGCCGCGGCGAAGGAGTACGACGCACGCTTCCTCGACCTCTACGGCAAGATCACCGACCCGGCGAACGGCTACTTCTCCCCGGAGGGGATTCCGTACCACTCCGTGGAGACGCTGATCGTCGAGGCCCCTGACCAGGGCCACGAGACGACGTCGGAGGCGTACAGCTACCTGATCTGGCTGCAGGCGATGTACGGGAAGATCACCGGGAACTGGACCAAGTTCAACGGTGCGTGGGACACCATGGAGAAGTACATGATCCCCACCCACGCCGACCAGCCCACCAACTCCTTCTACAACGCCTCCAAGCCGGCCACCTACGCGCCCGAGCACGACACCCCGAACGAGTACCCCGCCGTGCTCGACGGATCGGCGAGCTCCGGGTCCGACCCGATCGCCGCCGAGCTGAAGAGCGCGTACGGCACCGCCGACATCTACGGCATGCACTGGATCCAGGACGTCGACAACGTCTACGGGTACGGCAACACGCCCGGCAAGTGCTCGGCCGGTCCCAACGAGACCGGACCGTCCTACATCAACACCTTCCAGCGCGGTCCGCAGGAGTCCGTCTGGGAGACGGTCACGCACCCGACCTGTGACAACTTCACCTTCGGCGGCGACAACGGATACCTGGACCTGTTCACCGGGGACTCCTCGTACGCCAAGCAGTGGAAGTTCACCAACGCCCCCGACGCCGACGCCCGCGCGGTCCAGGCGGCGTACTGGGCCGACGTCTGGGCGAAGGAGCAGGGCAAGTCGTCGGAGGTCGCCGCGACGGTCGGCAAGGCCGCCAAGATGGGCGACTACCTGCGCTACTCCATGTTCGACAAGTACTTCAAGAAGGTCGGCAACTGCGTCGGCCCGACCGCCTGCCCGGCCGGTTCCGGCAAGGACAGCGCGCACTACCTGATGTCCTGGTACTACGCCTGGGGCGGAGCCACCGACACGTCGGCGGGCTGGTCCTGGCGCATCGGCTCCAGCCACGCGCACGGCGGGTACCAGAACCCGATGGCGGCCTACGCGCTCAGCTCGGTCGCCGACCTCAAGCCCAAGTCGGCCACCGGCCAGCAGGACTGGGCCAAGAGCCTGGACCGGCAGCTGGACTTCTACCAGTGGCTGCAGTCCGACGAGGGCGCCATCGCCGGCGGGGCAACCAACAGCTGGAAGGGCAGCTACGCCCAGCCCCCGGCCGGCACACCGACCTTCTACGGCATGTACTACGACGAGAAGCCCGTCTACCACGACCCGCCGTCCAACCAGTGGTTCGGCTTCCAGGCCTGGTCCATGGAGCGGGTCGCCGAGTACTACCACGAGACGGGTGACGCACAGGCCAAGGCGGTACTCGACAAGTGGGTCGACTGGGCCCTCTCCAAGACGACCATCAACCCGGACGGCACCTACCTCGTGCCCTCCACCCTCAAGTGGTCCGGTGCGCCGGACACCTGGAACGCGTCGAGTCCCGGCGGCAACGCCGGCCTCCACGTCACGGTCGCCGACTACACCAACGACGTCGGCGTGGCCGGTGCCTACGCCAGGACGTTGACCTACTACGCGGCCAAGTCCGGTGACGCGCAGGCCAAGACCGTGGCCGAGGGCCTGCTCGACGGCATGTGGAGCCACTACCAGGACGACGCCGGTGTCGCCGTCCCGGAGACGCGCGCCGACTACAACCGCTTCGACGACCCGGTGTACGTCCCGAACGGCTGGACGGGCGCGATGCCCAACGGGGACACCGTCGACAACGACTCGACGTTCCTCTCCATCCGGTCCTTCTACAAGGACGACCCGAACTGGCCGAAGGTGCAGGCGTACCTGGACGGCGGAGCCGCTCCCGTCTTCACCTACCACCGGTTCTGGGCCCAGGCCGACATCGCACTCGCTCTGGGGGCCTATGCCGATCTGCTGGAGTGAGTGACCGCACCACCGGGGGCGTCCCGGCCGGCGACTTTGCCGGCCGGGACGCCCGCCTGTCCGGACGCGTGACGGGACGCCCGCCTACCCGGGGAAGTGCCCCGTGTAGTTGTGGGCGAACTCCGCCGCCGCGTGCGGCGAGTCCGCGATCCGGTGCAGTTGCGCCAACTGGAGGCGGCCGTCGAAAGGACTCCGTGCGGGATCGGTGTGAAGGGCCGTCGTCATGGCGTACGAGAAGTGCTCGGCGCGCCACACCCGGCGCAGACACGTGTCCGAATACGCGTCGAGCAGGTCGGCGGATCCGGTCCGTGCCAGGTGTCCGAAGGCGCGGGCCAGCACGGCCACGTCGGCGAAGGCGAGATTGAGTCCCTTGGCACCCGTCGGCGGGACGATGTGCGCGGCGTCCCCGGCGAGGAACACGCGCCCGAAGCGCATCGGCTCGGTCACCGAACTGCGCATCGGCAGCACCGATCTCGCCGTGACGGGGCCCCGCTCGAGCCTCCGGCTGCCGGACGAGGCCAGGCGGGAGTCGAGCTCGTCCCAGACGCGCTCGTCCGGCCACGCGGCGGGGTCCTCGCCGTTCGGTACCTGGAGGTAGAGACGGCTCACGGTGGGGGAGCGCATGCTGGCCAGCGCGAAGCCGCGCGGTGAGTGCGCGTAGACCAACTCGTCGTACACGGGCGGCGCGTCCGCCAGGACGCCCAGCCAGGAGTACGGGTAGGACCGGCCGAAGGTCCGTGACGCACCCTCGGGCACGGACCGCCTGGTCACCCCGTGCGACCCGTCACAGCCGACCACGTAGTCGCACTCCAGCGTCAGGTCGCGGCCGGCATGCCGGTACCGGACGACCGGCCGGCCCGTGCCGGCGCCCTCCACGGCCAGGGCTTCCGCCTCGAACAGGAGGGGCGCCCCGTCCGCGATCCGGAGCGCGATCAGGTCCTTGACGACCTCCGTCTGCGCGTACACCCACACGCGGCTGCCACCGGTCAGCGACGGGAAGTCGATCCGGTGCGAGCGGCCGTCGAAGCGCAGCTCCACGCCCTCGTGCGCGAGCCCCTCGCGCTCGAGCCTCGCCCCCGCCCCGCAGGCGCGCAGCGCGTCGACCGCACCCTGCTCCAGGATCCCGGCGCGCTGGCGCCGCTCCGCGTAGGCGCGGTCGCGGCCTTCCAGGACGACACAGTCGATACCGTGCCCGTGCAGCAGCCGGGCCAGGAGCAGCCCCGCGGGGCCGGCTCCGACTATGCCGACACGGGTACGCCGGGGGAGGGGCATGGCACCGTCCACGGGAGGCCTCACCTTCGAAAGGGGGAACAGCACCACCTTGGCCCGAAGCCGGCGGCCGCGGAAATCGATTCCCCGGATGGACGGCATCCGCGCGCTGGATGACCGATGGAGGGCCCGGATGCCCGTCCGCGGCCACCTGACGGCTCGCCGCCGGTGGCCGCGGCGCGCTGATGTCCTTCCTGGTGACGCTGCCGAGCGCCGGCCACCTCCGCGGACGGGAGGGGCCGCCCCACGGGCTGCCGGCGCCGCCGGGAGGCACGTGACGGGGCTGAACGGTGCCCGCCCGTACAGGATTTGACGTAATCGGGCTACCCACCGGACTGAAACCGCCGCGAGGGGTCACACGCACCCCATGACGTCCACCGATCCGAGGACACACAGCGCGGGCACCCCCGGCGACGCCGGCGAGCCCCGACCGCCGTCCCGTTCCCGCGCGCGAGGGTGCCTGCCGTTCGCCGGCGTGTGCGCGGCCGCGCTGGTCCTGCTGTTCCTGGGCAGCAGGCTGAGTCTCCTGCCCGGCCTGGGTGACCTCTTCGCCGAGGAGACCAAGGACCGCTCCGGCCCCGCCGTGCTCAAGTCCATCCAGGACATGAGCGCGTACGAGGCGGCCTCCGGCAACTTCCAGGTCGTCGTCGACCTGGAGAAGGACGCGAAGTACCTGCCCGACGCCGTACGAGGCACCCGCACGCTGTACGTGGGCGCGGGCACGGTCCAGGCATCGGTCGACCTGGGCAAGGTGGCGGCGAACGGGGTCGTCGTCGACGAGAAGCGCACGACGGCCGAACTGCGCCTCCCGCACGCGGTCCTGGGCAAGCCGGCGCTGGACCCGGACCGCTCGTACGCCGTGTCCAAACAGCGTGGCCTGCTGGACCGGCTCGGCGACTTCTTCTCCGACAACCCGGGCAGCGAGCAGGCGGTCAACAAACTGGCCGCCCAGCACATCGGGGAGGCGGCCGAGGAGAGCGGCCTGACGCAGCGGGCGGAGAAGAACACCGCCGCGATGCTCCGGGGCCTGCTGGAATCCCTGGGCTTCGAGAAGGTGACCGTCAGCTACGTCGGACCGCGCACCTGAGACACCGGGTCCCCGCCGCCGGGGACCCGGGCCGGTGCGCCCCTCGGCCGAACTCCCCGCCACGGCCCGGCATCCGCCCGACGAAACCGTCCGGGCCGGCCCCGGACGGCATGGCGTCACGACTCACCGCACGCGACCGGTTACCCTACGTCAGCTGCTCCGAGCAGTCGTCGAAGACCGAGGGGACCTGTGAGTGAACCGCATCCGCACCGCACTTGCCGCGATCGGCATCGCCGCGGGCCTGGTGGCCGCCCCCGCGGCGCACGCGGCCCCGCACCACGACCGCGTGGCGTCCACCACGGCCGCAGGCCACGATCCGTGCACCGGTGAGTTCGGTGGCGACGCCCGGCTCGGCCCCAAGTGGCTGCCGCGCAGCAGTCAGGCGCCCGTGGGCCCGCTGCTCAAGGGGTACAAGCGCACGGGCGCGCTGTCGCCGTCCGCCTTCCTGAAGAAGTACTGGGAGGGCACCGCGGACACCGGGAGCTGGAAGTACCCGCCCGACGACGGTTTCGCCGAGGTCAACGGCGAGGTCGACAAGGAGCCCGCCAAGCTGCGCCCCGGCCAGAGGCTGGACCGTTTCGGCTCCGAGTACGGCGGCTACCTGGCGCCTGCCGGTGACGCGTACGCGGAGCGCGCGCTGCCCCCGCAGAACCTCAACACCCGGGACGCCGCCGTGCCGTGCGACTACCGCGTCTACAAGGTCACCAAGCCGTTCTGGGTCTGGCAGGGAAGTATCGCGCCGTGGTTCGAGCAGCGGGGCGGTGGACAGCAGATCAAGCTGGACGCCGTGTTCCTCGACCCCGGCGCGGGGGAACGGCTGAACGTCAAGTGGCTTCTCGACCACGCCTACCTCGAGCGCGCGGGAGCGTGACGGCGGGCGATGCGGCGCCCTGAACTGCGAGCCGTGCTCGAAGCGGCGGGCGTGGCCGACGGCTACTACCGCATCGAGGGCGTCCACGAACCGGTGCCCACACCCCCCGACTTCCTGTTCCTCCGCAGGTCGGCCGACGGGGTGTGGGAGACCGGGGCGTACGAACGCGGACGGTACGAGGTCCTGGACCGGCATCCGGACGAGGCGTCGGCCTGCGGGCACCTGCTGCGCCTGCTCGTGTGACGGGCAGGGCTTTTGCCGGAACGGCAACTTACCTTGTCCCGTGGCTCCTTGCGTCGAATGATCGGGACGCAAGGCCTGCCGAGGACCCAGGAGTGACCATGCCGCAGCCCGTCCCGCCCACCACCTCCGTCCCCGAGCCCTCCGCGACCGTGCCGGGGGCGGTGAGCCGGTTCGTGGACGTCCCGGGTGGCCGGATCCATCTCCTCGAACAGGGTGCGGGACCTCTCGTCCTGCTGATCCACGGCTTCCCCGAGACCTCGTACTCCTGGCGCCACCAACTGCCCGCGCTGGCCGCCGCGGGCTACCGGGCGGTCGCCGTCGACGTGCGCGGCTACGGACGCTCCGCCGCCCCGGAGCGGGTGGACGCCTACCGCATGACCGCGCACGTCGCCGACAACGTCGGCGTCGTCCACGCGCTGGGTGAGGAGACGGCGACGGTCGTCGGTCACGACTGGGGCTCGCCCATCGCCGCTCACAGTGCCCTGCTGCGACCCGACATGTTCACCGCCGTGGCGCTTCTCGGTGTCCCCTACGCCCCGTGGAGCCCGGTCCGTCCCACGGACGGCTTCGCCCGTATCGGCGGGGACGAGGAGTTCTACGTCGGCTACTTCCAGGAGCCCGGCCGCGCGGAGGCGGAGATCGCCCCCGACGTACGCGGCTGGCTGGCCGGGTTCTACGCCTCGCTCTCCGCGGACACGATGCCGCCTCCCGGAGCGGACTCGCCCTTCCTCGTGCCCGCCGGGGCCCGCATGCGCGACCGGTTCGTACGAGGGCGGCTGCCCTCCTGGCTGTCCGAGGCGGACCTGGACGTGTACGGCTCCGAGTTCGCGAGGACCGGCCTGACCGGCGGCCTCAACCGCTACCGCAACGTCGACCGCGACTGGGAGGACATGGCGGCCTGGGACGGCGCGCGGCTCACCGCGCCCGCGCTGTTCATCGGCGGCTCACTCGACGCCTCCACCACGTGGATGGCCGACGCGATCGCCGCATTTCCCCGGACGCTTCCCGGGCTCGTCTCCTGCCACCTCCTCGAGGGCGGCGGGCACTGGATCCAGCAGGAGCGCGCCGACGAGGTCAGCGCCCTGCTGACGCAGTGGCTCCGCACCGTGCACGGGTGACGCCCGGCGGGCACCGGCCCGGTGCCGTGTCGCAGCGGGGGGCCGGCGCGGGGACCGGCCATGGTGGTCGTATGAACAGTGCAGGCATGCTCACCGAAGCGTTCGACCGCGTCCAGGAAGCGGTGCACGCGGCCGTCGACGGCCTCGGGCCCGACGAGCTCAACGCCAGGCTCGACGACGGCGCGAACTCGATCGCCTGGCTCGTATGGCACCTCACGCGTGTCCAGGACGACCACGTCTCGGACGCGGCGGGAACCGAGCAGGTGTGGTTCTCGCAGGACTGGGCGTCCCGCTTCGAACTGCCCCTCGAGAAGGGATCGACCGGTTACGGCCACAGCAGCGAGGAGGTGGCGTCCGTGCGGGTGTCCTCGGCCGACCTCCTCCTCGGCTACTACGACGCCGTGCACCGGCGGACCGCCGGCTTCGTCGAAGGGCTCGACGGCCGGGCGCTGGAGCGGATCGTGGACGAGGCATGGTCACCGCCCGTGACCCTCGGCGTCCGCCTGATCAGCGTGATCGCCGACGACCTGCAGCACGCGGGTCAGGCGGCGTTCGTACGCGGGGCGCTGGCGCGCCGGTAACCGGCCCGTCCCGGTGCGCGCGTAGCGGCCCGGGCTCGTGCCGACCACACGAGCGAAGTGGCGTGAGAGGTGCGACTGGTCGTAGAACCCGGCCGAGGCGGCCACCTCGGGCGCCCGCATCCCCCCGAGCAGCAGCCGCCGGGCCAGGTCGACCCGGCGGCCCGTCAGGTACTGGTGCGGAGCCATGCCGAACGCACGGCTGAAGGCCCGCACCAGATGGGCCTGGTGGACGTGCAGCCGGTCCGCGGCCTCCCGCAGGGACAGCCCCGCCACGAACCGCTCGTCGAGCAGGTCGCGCAGTTCGGTCGCGACCCGGCGGTCGTGCACCGGAGGCGGCACGTCCGCCTGGTCGCGCAGGTGGCGCGTGAGCCGCTCGCGGACGAGGGCCAGCCGGCTCTCGGCCTCCAGCTCGTCCCCGGGCCGTTCCAGCGACGTGTGCAGTTGGTGGACGCGGTGGCGCAGTCGCTCGTCGCGCAGCACCGGCCGGTCCACGGCCCGCCCGGCGAGGGCGGGGTCGATCTGCCGGGTGCCGAGGTACAGGACACGCTTGCGGAAGCCCCCGGGTGTCGCCGCGTCACCGTTGTGCGGGACGTGCGGTGGCAGCAGCGTGACCACCGAGCTCGGCGCCCCGTGCTCGTGGCGGTCGAGGTCGTAGCGGACCATGCCCTCGTCGACGATCAGCAGCGTCCACGCGTCGTGCGTGTGCATGGGATAGGCGTGATCGGCGAAGAACGCGTGGAAGACCTCGTCGATTCCCTCGACCCGAGGCCGCCACGCGGTGATGTCCGGACGTGCACCCATGGAGGGAGCCTACAAGAGCGGTGCGGGCCGGGGAGGCGTGCAAAGTTCGTACAAGACGCCGTGCGGACGGCTCGGCAGGCTTTCCCCATGACCGACGACAACGCACCCGTACGCTTCGACACCAAGATCGCCGTACTGCTCCGTGACGACCTCGAGACCTGGCAGCGGCTGAACGTGACCGCCTTCCTGGCCAGCGGCCTCGGGACGCGGGTGCCGGAGGTGATCGGAGAACCGTACGCCGACGCCGACGACACCACCTACCTGCCGATGTTCCGGCAGCCCGTGCTCGTCCTCACCGGTCCGAAGGAGCTGCTCACCACGGCACACAGCCGGGCGGTCGGCCGGGGCGCGATCATGGCGGTGTTCACCTCCGACCTCTTCGCGACCGGGCACGACAAGGCCAACAGGGCAGCCGTCCGGGCAGTGGGCCGCGACCGGCTGGACCTGGTGGGCCTCGCGGTCCACGGGCCCCGCAACGCGGTGGACAAGATCCTCAAAGGTGCTTCGATGCATCCGTGAGCCGGTCGGGCCCGGCCGCCGGCGTCCCGGTGTCACCGAACGAATACGCGCTGGCACACCTGTGCGAGTACGGGTGTGCGGTGCCATACTCGAAGCAGTCCGCTCGACAGGCTCGTCATCGTCCGAAAGGCGACGCGTCATGAACTGGGCATCGTGGACTACCTGCGGTGTCTTCGCGGGATCAGGCGGAGTGCGCACCGAAGAGGTAGGCGTCGTGGACGGCGATCTGACCGTACACACGACATGGTCCGAGGGGCAGGCCGAGGTGGCCGTGCAGTTCAGCGGTGCCTCCGACTGGTTCACGCTGGCAGGCAGTCCGGTGCCGTGCCCCTCCGAGGAAGCCAGCCGTTCCTTCCACCAGACGGTCGTCGAGGCGATACGCGCGGGCGGTGGAGCCACCGTCCCGGTTCCCCAGGCGGTGGAATGACACGCCAGGCTCCCAGGGCCGGCGGGACCGCGGCGGCCCGTGACCGTCGCCCCCGGCCGCCTCAGGGCCGCGCGAAACGCCGCACGTACCGTCGCTGCCAGGGCGTCTCGACCGCGCCGGGGTGGTAGTGCCGGCGGACGAAGGCCACCGCCTCGTCGGCCGGGACGCCGTCCAGCACGGCCAGGCACGCCAGGGCCGTACCGGTCCGCCCCCGGCCGCCCGCGCAGGCGACCTCCACCCGTTCCGACGCCGCCCGGCTCCAGACCTCGCCGAGCACGCGCGATGCCTCCTCGTGGTCGGCCGGCAACCGGAAGTCGGGCCAGCGAAGCCACCGCGCCTCCCAGGGGACCGGGGCGGGGCGCCTCCCGAGCAGGTGGACGGCGAACCCGGGGGCGGGGCCTTCGGGCAGCGGGCGCCGCAGACCCCGCCCGCGCACACACCGCCCCGAGGGCAGCCGGAGGACGCCCCGTGCCGCCGGATCCCAGCTCTCCACGCTCACACCGCCGCGTCGAGGTCCAGGGCGGCCGGCTCCTCCACCGCTTCCCGCGCCCCCGCGGCGGTGGCGGTCAGCACCAGGGAGTCGCCGTGCCGGGCCGCCGGCGCGAGCACCGGGAGCGTGCTCCGCACGTGGACCGGGTCGCGGCCGTCGCGGGCGACGGTCACCCGCTCCGGCTGACGGGCGGCCGCCTGCACGGGCACCGAGGCCGGACGGGCGTGCGGCCCGCCGGGGGAGCCGACGGAGAGGGTGCGCCGGTACATGGGTTCACTCCTTTGGGACGGGTGCGGATGCACAGATCCTCCCACGGGGCTCATACGGTTACGGGGGACTTCGGCTTCCCCGGACGGAGCGGTCGCGGACCCCGGGCTCCGCCGCGGGCCATCGAGGGCGACCACCGGACCGGCGGCGGTCACCGTGCCCGCGGGCAGGTACGCGATCGGCTCCCCGATCAGCGGGACGACGAAGACGGGCGCCTCCGTGGACCTGACGCAGCAGCCCCGCCCTGCCCAGGGCCCTGAGATCGCGCCGGACGGTCCCGGCGGTCACCTGGAACCGCTCGGCCGGGGAGAGGACGTCGACGCGGCCGCTCTCGCCCGCGAGGCGCGGGATCTCCTGCTGCCGCTCCGGTGCGTACATGTGGTTGCGCGTCCGTTCACGCCCGAGTATGTGGTTTCAGCGGCAGACGACGGCGCGATGCCGCGCATATGAACGCATTCAGGCATCGTGCGGGCATGAACGGGCAACCGGAGGGGGCCGAGAAGACAGGCGGTCTCAACCGTGGTGCGGGGCGGCTCCATGGCTCAGCGGCCTCGCCAACAGGGGTATACGCGGCGCCTGATGGCCCCCGCTCGCCTGCATCCGCACCTCGCCGCGCTCGCTGATCTCCGCGCGCACGATGCCGGTCTCGTCCTCGTAGATCGGGTAGCCCCCCGCACCGGACCGGGCCGTGAGGTGGACGATCACGACATCGTCCGCCGCGCCCGTCGTCTGGAATATGAGCTCGTAGGTCTCCGGATAAGCCATAACCGCCTCCTGACCGGTACGCCGGCGCAGCGGCCGGCTGCCCGACATGCCCCATTGTTTCGCACGGACGCGCCGTGCGCACACGGCGCGGACGGAGTAATCCGACGTCCGGGGGAGCGGACCCGTGGCGGTCCGTGATTCCGGATGCGGTTTTCCCCGGGCGGGGCCACCATCATCTGCAAGGGACCGGACGCGTGCTGACGCTTCGCACGGCCGGGCCGTGACGCCAGGCGGACCGCCGGCGCGATCGGACATCGTCGGTGCGGGGCCTTGGCTCCCGGCCGCCCTGTGGAGAGGAACTGCCGTGCTGATGGCCAATCCCGCAACGCTGCGGAGTCTCGTCAAGCGCTACGAGTCACTGCGGAGCGTCCATGCACGGCTCGGGACCTCCGAGAGCAGCCGCCATCTCGAGGATGTCTCCTACACCCTGTGCGTCACCACCGGAACCCGGACGGTCCACGACGCGCTGATCGCGGCGGAGGCGCAGTTGCGCGCCCTTCCCTCCGCCGCGCCGGTGCGATCGAAGGCGGTCCCGTCCGAGGTGCAGCTCACAGCCTGACACCGCCCTCGGGCCTCGCCAGGACGCCGGTTCGCACGGACCGGCGTCCTTCGCCGTACGGGCTCGGGGGCGGGGCCGCCACGCGACGGCGAACGGGGGGACCGCACCGTCGATCGGGTGACAGCCGCCGGTCGGGCAACATGACCGCGCGCCGCCGCGGCTAGGCATGGGGTATGAGATTTCAGCCCCGACGCAACAAGAACGTGTCCCCGCGCACCCGCCGGCTCCGCGTCGCCGGCGCCCTGTGCGCCGTGCTTGCCTCCGCCCTGGTGACCGGCTGCGGGCAGGACAGCGGAGACGAGACCGCCGCTGCGACCTCTGAAGCCGCGAAAGTCCTGCCGAACCAGTCGACCAGCCCGTCCGGCAGCCCGTCGGGCACGGCGCAGCTCACCGAGGACCAGGTGGAGCGCAGGGACCTGCTCTCCACCGTCAAGGTCACCTACACCAAGGCCGCCACGACGGCCGTGGGCGAGGTGTCCGGGGGGAAGCTGACCGAGCTGGACCTGAAGGACCTGGACGACGACGGCGACGAGAGCGCCAGCCCCAGTGCCGACGGCAGCGCGAGCCCGAGCGGCAGCGCGAGCCCGAGCCCGAGCCCGAGCGCGAGCCCGAGCCCGAGCGGCAGCTCCGCCGGCGCGAAGTGGGTCGCGGAGGTCGTCGAGAAGGACGGCACCGCGCACACGGTGAGCATCGACGCCGTCTCCGGCGAGGTCCTCGAGTTCAAGCAGGTCACCGGCCAGAGCGACGCCGAGAAGCAGCAGATGTCCGCGTGGATCTCCCAGGCGAAGCAGACGCCGCAGCAGGCCGCCAAGGTGGCCACGGGCAAGAAGCAGGGCACGGTCACCTCCATCGACCTCCAGGAGAACGCCGACCAGGTGCTGGTCTGGCAGGTCGAGGTGGTCGGCAGCGACTGGACGAAGACCGACTTCGACGTCGATGCCTCGAACGGCTCCATCACCAGGGAAGAACTCGACGACAACTGATCACCTCCTGACCTCTCCCCACGGGTGGCGGACCGCATCGCGGTCCGCCACCCGCGTGTGTGGTACCCGTCGGCGAACGGCGGACCGGAACGGCGGCCGGAGTCGTCAGAGGGGTGACCCGCCGCCGAAGGTCCGGACGGAGCTGTCCGCGGTCCCCGGCCGGCCGCCCGGGAACGCCGCTCCTGCGGAAGCCTCGGGGCCACCCCGGGCGGCCGGTCGCCGCCCCACGCACCGAACCGGACGCGGGGCTCGTACACGTACAGGAGTGCGAGTGGTGACCTCGGCGCCGTCGGCACGTTGTACGTGACGTGCCCAACTCATCCTCCAGCTCCCACCAGGCTCCGGCCGCGCCTGTCGTGGTGAGCGCGCCGCGACCGTTCCTGCTGACCCACCAGCAGGGGGTGGCCGCCCGCCGGCTCCTCGGCTACGTCACCTCCCTGCCGCTGACCACGGCCGACGCGCAGCTCCTCGCGACGGTCGTCTCCATCCGCGCGGCCCGCACCGGGATCGGCAACCTCACCGCGCAGGACCTGCGTTCGCTGCGGCTGGCCGACCCGGAAGGCGCTGTCGCCGCCGTCGGGGAGCTGGGATGGCGGGGGCAGGAGGCCCTCTTCGGCGGCAACCCCGACGTCCCCGTCGCCGTCACCGTGCCGGATCTCGCGGCCGGGGCGGACCACCCGCTGCCCTTCGGGAAGCTGATGCGGTCACGTGTGTCGGGGTGGGCGGCCCGCACCCTGGCGGCCAAGCCGGTCAGGAAGACGTCCTGCGAGGCGCGGATGGCCGCCCTGATCCTGGCCGCCCACGGTCCGTCCGACGCATCCGGCCCCATCCCCGGCGAGTTGCCCGCCTGGTGCCGGGCGGCGCTGCCCGAGCTGCTGGCCAAGGGCTTCTTGCTCGACCTGGACGACCACCGCTTCCGTCTCGCGGATCCGGTGCGGCACCTGTCGGGCATGCGTCCCCCGCCTCCGGTGCCGCGGGCGGACGACGCCGCGGGCACACCCTCGCCGACCTGGGACGAGTGGAAGGCGCGGGCGAGCGCCGCGCTGCGCCGCCACGCCGAGGCCGTGGAGCACTGCGCGCAGTGCGCGCTGCCCGCGGAGAAGGTGGCGGAGGCGTTCATGCGCGTGGCCGTGCCCGTCCAGGCGGACGAGAAGGTGCGTGCCGCCTACGCGGCGTGGGAGGCGACCCATCCCGGTGAAGGGCCGCGCGCGGCGCGGTTCACCGCGGACTTCCGTGCGTCGCACGGCCACGGACCCTCCGTCAGGCAGTTCTGCCTCGGCATGGGCTGGGGAAAGCAGCGCCGCGCACTGCGAGTCCTCGTCGTGCGACGTCTGATCGCCGAGGGCTGGCTGACCAACACCGACCCGGTGCCGTGGACGCTGCGTCCGGGCAGCGCCGCCCGGGCCGGCACGCCGGGCGCGGCCACCACCGGCGCGCGCTGAGGCCGGTGCGGACCGTGGCCGGCCGCACCCGGGGCGCCGCACCCGGCCGATCGGGCGGGCACCGGGCATGACATGGTTCTCCGTGATGTCCCGGCAGCGGAGGAGAGCGGCGTGGTGTTGACCGTGGACGGCGAGCGGTTCACCGTGACCCGGCGCCGGCAGGCGGGGAGCTCAGTGGTGTACGACTTCACCTGGGACTCGGGTCCGAACCCCGGCTACGGCTTCATGGCCGCGGTGCACGGAGCCGCCGGGCTCAGCGAGGCGGAACTCGCCGACGCCGCCCGCGAGTTCCTGGAACAGATCGATCCCGCCACCGGCCACCTCGCGGAATAGGGCCCCACCTCGCGGTCCTCCTGCCGCTCGACGGGGCCGCGGGTCCGCGCAGGGCCGGGCCCGGCGGGATTTCGCACGGGGTGCGAGGGTTCGGCACCGGTTTGAGTTGGGCATGCCAAGCCTGACCGCGTGCCCCCACACGCGCAGACCGGGAGGACCCCGATGCCCAGCAACCCCTCCGTCCGCAGGATCACCCTCGCCGCCGCCGGCGCCCTCGTGCTGGTCATGACCTGTGCCGGCACCGCGCTCGCCGCGCCGCCGGCCGCCCTGCCCCCGCAGGCGGACGCGATGGAGCGGGCGTTCCAGCCCGCCTTCGACTACGACACGGACGGCTGCTATCCCACCCCGGCCATCGGCCCGGACGGGACGACAGCCCCGGGCCTCAAGACCACCGGCGCGGTCAACGGCAGTTGCCGCGACGCGTGGGACCTCGACAACACCAACAGTTACTCCCGCTCCGCGTGCGACAACGGCTGGTGCGCCATCATGTACGGCCTCTACTTCGAGAAGGACCAGGCCGTGGCCGGAAGCGGGCTCGGCGGCCACCGGCACGACTGGGAGCACGTGGTCGTGTGGGTCCACGACGGCGAGGCGCGCTTCGTGTCCACCTCCGCCCACGGCGACTTCGACGTGTACGCCCGCGACAGCATCCGGTGGGACGGGACGCACCCCAAGGTCGTCTACCACAAGGACGGCCTGAGCACCCACTGCTTCCGCCCCGCGAACGCGAACGACGAGCCGCCCGAGAACCACGAACACGCGTGGCAGTACCCCGCCCTGGTCGGCTGGAACGGATACCCCGCGGGACTGCGGGACAAGCTCACCCAGGCCGATTTCGGCAGCGCCGTCCTCGGCATCAAGGACGGCAACTTCGGCGCCCACCTGGCGAAGGCGCTGCCCGGGGGCGTCCCCTTCGACCCCCACGCCTGAGTGCGAGCCGGGCCCGGGCTGCGCCCGCCTGCGCGCACCCCGGGCCGGGCGGGCTTCCCCCGTGGCGGAACGCCGCCCGCAGACCGCGCCGAGGCCTCGGGGAGGGTCTCCAGGTGGTCCGGCGCGGGCAGCGGCGGGAGGCCGGCGGTCACATCGTGGCGGACGGGTCACCCGCCTGGGTCACCGCGGCCCCGCGTGCGCGGCCGGCCCGCCGACTCCTCCGCCCGGTCTCACCCGCCGCAGGCCGGGGCGTGGCGGACGTCGATCACGAAGCGTTCGGGGGAGTGCAGCCTGTGGGTGCGGTAGTCGGGCTCGGTGCCGAACGCGGCGCCGAGCGTGACGGCCCCCTCGAAGTCGCCCGTCAGAGCGACGCCCTTGAGGGCGGGCAGGCCGGTCCGCGCGAGGCGGGGGCCTTCGTACACGGAGTTCCCCCCGGCGTCGTGTGCGGCGGCGGGCGCGATCCGGATCTCCAGGAACCGCTTTCCGGCGAGCGGGACTTTCGTCCCCGGGCCGTCGTAGCGGAGTCCTGCGACCGTGCGTACGGTGACCGGCGGCAGTGTGCCCCGGACGTCGACCACGATGCGGTCGTAGGAGCAGTGCGTGCCCCAGCGGGCGCCGGTGACGAGGGCGGTCGCCGCGGCCGGTGCGGGGCGCGGCGCCGCGGAGGCCGGGACGGTCGCTCCGGTCGCCGTGGCGAGGAGCACGCCCGCGGCGGTGGCCGCGAACCGTGAGCGATGGACCATGATGTCCCCATTTCTCGGTGTACGGGGGTGATGCGGTATGTGATGAGACACATCAGCAAAGCTCATGGTTGCAGCCGGAACCGCCTGGCAGCGGTGACGCCGGGCCCGGACGCCCACGCGTCGCGGCCACCCGGACATGCCACTCGCCGGTGCCGCGACCGCCCCCGGGCGACGGTCGGGGGCGGGGAGTCGATCAGCCGCCCGCCTGGCTGCTGTCCTTGAAGCCGCCCCAGCCGTGCCAGCGGTCGATCTCGATCCAGGCACTGACGCGGGCGCGGTCGCGCTGCCCGTACGGCTGGCCCAGGTAGTGGCGGGAGAGCCGGTCGATGTCGGTGAGGCCCTCGTCGTCACGCGTCTCGGCGACGCGTCCGATGAGTGTCACGTGGGTGTACCAGTCGGTGTCGTCGAGGACCGTCAGTGTGACGCGGGGGTCGCGGCGCACATGGTCGAGCCGCTTGCGCCCCTCATCCATGTTGACCAGGACACGACCGTCGTCCCAGAGGTACCAGGTGGCCGTCGACACCGGCTGTCCGTCCGCGCGGAGGGTGGCGATGACGGCCGGGTTGGGCTTCTCCAGCATGGCGATCGCGGCGTCGGGCAGCGGCGGCTTGGACATGTTCTCTCCTCTTCTCGCACCTGCGTGCCCGTCCCTGCGCGGGCGCCGGGCACGGCGGCCGGGGGCCGCGTTTCCACGCTGCCACATCCGGGCCGGGACATCCCGCACCGCGCCCCACCGGCCCCGCCTTCCGCATTCGGGCGTGACAACAGGGGATAACAGAGCGACAGGTCCCGGATGAGGGGTACGAGGGAGGTGCAGGCCCTCCCGGGAGCATCCCCTGACCCATCCGGAACCCGGCCGGCACGGCGAGGGCCGCAGACACGAGGAGTTCCCGTGACCACCTACGTCATCACCGTCCCCGGCACCTTCGTGCACGGTGTCACCGACACCACGCGGTCGGAGGTCGAACGCCGACTGCGTCCCCAGGATCCGCAGAACACCGAACTGGGGGAGACGGAGGACCTCGACATCCTGACGGTCCAGGACGGCCACACCTTCTCCCTGAGGCTGGAGGTCGACGCCGACGACCGGGCCGGAGCCGAGGCCGAGGCGGTCCGGCTGGCCACGGCGGCGCTGCGGGCGAGCGGCGTCACGGAGGCCGACGCCCCCCTGGGGGCGGCCGTGGTCACCGGGATCGACAGCGAGTACTGACGGTGCCCGCGCGGCCCGTGTCCCCTCCCGCCGATCACGCGGGACCCCGGGACGCGGGCCGCGGCGATCTCCCGCGCCCCCGGTCAGGAGAGGAGCGCGTGGAGCGTCGTCCGCCCATCGGCCGGCCCCCGGATCCCCGGGGCGTCGGCCGCGTCAGAAGGGGACGACGGCGGGCGGGGGTGTCCAGCGCTTCGTGCGCGGGACGGCGGACGAGACGCCGTAGTCCTTCTTGAGGTGTTCGGGGACGGCGTAGTGCATGACCCGGCCCCGGGTGAGCGAGGAGAGCTCGAACAGGGTGGTGAGGTGGCCCAGACGGTCCAGGGCCCACGCTCCCAGCGGGGAGCGGTCCTCGATCGTCTCCAGGACGTTCAGCAGCGCGGGAGCCGCCTTCACGACCGTGTCCCAGGACGTGCGGGGTACCTCCAGCCAGTCGGCACACGTGTCGCCGATCAGGTGACGGATCAGCGCGGAGACGACCGGGTCGAAGAACGTGCCGGGCACCACTTCCTCGTACAGGTCGATCAACTGCCGGGTGAGTTCGGCGCCCTCGGTGCTGGGGCCCATGTGGCGGGTCATGTAGAGGTCGGAGAAGTGGCGGGCCTCCCCGAGGTCCTTGGGCACGTGCCGCTGGTCGACGCCGAGCATGGCGCCCACCACGCGCCAGGCGTAGTAGTACGATTCCGCTCCCTCCACGCTCATGTGGACACCGAGGCGGTGCAGCGCGTCCAGAACCTGGATCGAGAACATCATCTGCCCGCCGATCAGGTCCTCCTGGCAGATCGGCGTCCCGAGGGCCGCCACGTCCCAGAGACCCTCACGACGCAGGTGGTGGCGGACCGAGGCGTGCAGCAGCCGCACCTTCTGAGCGGCGGGGATGAAGCGGCTCCCGGCCTCGAAGGCGTCCGGCCGCATCAGGTAGACGGTGAACTGCCCCGTCTCGGCCATGCGCTTGGACGGGTAGCGCAGCGAATGCGTGGCCGAGAGCAGCTTCGCGACGTGCGGCACGACATAGCAGGCGGGCATCGATGCGAACGACAACGCCGTGGAGATGTGCACGTTGTTGTCGATGAAGAACAGCCGGGCCCTCTCCATCTCGTCCCAGTCCACCCAGGCGGGTGGCGCGCCGGTCACCTCCAGGTATTCGCGCGCCACCTCCGGCAGGCCCTGCGGCACGTCCTGCCCGGCTGTCGACACGTAGCGCATCAGCGCGTTGAACTTCCCCACCTCGCCGCGCTCGAAGAGAGTGGCGACCGTGGCGTCGGCCAGCTCGTCACCGGTCTCGCGCAGGGAGTTCACGGACGGTTCGGTGCAGGGCATGCGGACCTCTTTCGGCATGGGCGGACGGCAGGGCGGGCGGCGGAGGGCCGGCGTGGGGACATGCGCTCAGCACCGGCGGACGGCCGCGGCCGCCGCCAGGTGAGTCATCGCCAGGCGGGCGTCACCGGACAGCCCGGCGCCGCGCAGCGCGCCGGTGGCGAGGGCGACCCGCTCGGTGATCATCGCCTCGACCCGCCGCCGGGCTCCCGTGCGCTCCACCACGGCACGGACCTGTTCCAGCTGTCCTGCGGTGAGCTCCGCGCGCCCGAGGGCGCCGCTCAGCTCGCCTCGCTCGGCCGGGGTCGCCGCCTGCCGGGCGAGGGCGATCAGCGCGGTGGGCCGGGCCCCCGTGATGTCGTCGGTGTTCGCCTTGCCCGTGGTCGCCGGTTCGCCGAACAGGCCCATCAGGTCGTCCCTCAGCTGGAACGCCTCGCCCAGCGGCAGCCCGTAGGCGCTGAACACCTCCCGCAGGTCCCTCTCCGCCCCGGCGAGGGCGGCGCCGATGAGCAGCGGGTGTTCGACGGTGTACTTGGCCGTCTTGTACCGGATCACCTTGAGCGAGCGGGCGACGTCGGGCTCGGCCGCGGTATGGAGGATCTCCAGAGCCTCGCCGGCGATCAGCTCGCGGGCCATGATCCCCCAGAGGCCGCGGGCCCGGGCCAGGTAGGCGGCGGGAAGTCCGCACGTGGCGAACAACTGCCCGGCCCAGGCCATCAGCAGGTCCCCGGCCAGCATGGCCAGAGCGCGGGCCCGGGCGGATCGGCGTGGCCCGTCCGGGAACACCTCGCGCAGCGCCACGTGGGCGGTGGGCAGGCCGTGCCGCAGGCGGCTTCTGTCGATGATGTCGTCGTGCACGACGGCGGCGGCGTGGACCAGTTCCATACTGGCCGCCGCACGGACCATCGCATCGCTGTCCGGCTGCCCGGCGGCGCGCCATCCCCAGTAGCAGAAGGACGACCGCAGCCGCTTCCCGTGCGCGGTCACGGACGACAGGGCGTCACCGAGGGGAGCCAGCGCCGCGTCGACCGCGACGAGTGCCTCGATCTCCGCCTCCACGAACCGTTCGAGCTCGCGGTCGACCCGGGCCCTCAGCGATCCCTGCCCCCACGGCTCAGCCACCGGACCCGCCGGCGCTCCGGGAACGGGCGGATCGCGCCAGTACCTCCAGGTGTGCGGGACCGCCCGCCGGCAGGCGGTCGACGGCCAGCCGGCCACGGGCCCGCAGGTCCTGCCCGCCCTGTCTCGCCAGCTCGCCGACATCCGCACGGTGCAGCAGACCGCTCGCCGTCCTGAGCGCCGACCCGCAGGTGTCCAGCGCGAGATCGACCAGACCGGCCAGCACCAGCATCGGCCGGCCTCCACCGTCCCGGTTTCCCTCAGCGTCCATCGGCACGCGTACCACCCCCACCCTCCGTCCCGGGCCGGCGTCCACGTGCCGGGCCCGCCAGGAGCAGCGTGCCCGACGGTTCAGGTCCCGCGCGGCCCGAAAACCCGATCAAGTGATCACTCGCTCATCCGTGCGCCAGGTCCGCGGAGGGGATGTCCGGAAGTCATGCCGCCCATCCGGGGCCGATCCACCCGGCGCGGACGGGCCCCCGGCACGCGACCGGCCTCGTGGTACCGCCGCCCACGGGCCCGTGCCCGGCCGTCCCCGCGACGGGCGGGAGGACCGGGAGGCGCCGGGCCGGCGACCGGAGTGACCTCCCGGTCGATCCGGGCCGGCCCCGGTGCACCCGCCGCGCACCGCGGGATCCAGCCGGTCCGGGACCGGCCCCCGGCCCGAGCTGGGTGGGCCGGGCGGCGGGGCGGTGGGGCACTCCGGCGGCCCCCGCTGTCGGCGGCGGGC